>DASTDN010000311.1:0-13824 GCA_035710365.1 Streptomyces sp.
GACGTGTACGCGATGGGCGGGCGGCCCGTCGTCGGGCTCAATCTGCTGGGCTGGCCCCGGGACGTCCTGCCCGCCGACCTGGCCCAGGAGGTGCTGGCGGGGGCGCTCGACGTCGCGGGCGGGGCGGGCTGTTTCGTCGGCGGGGGCCACAGTGTCGACAGTCCGGAGCCGTTCTACGGGATGGCGGTGACGGGTCTGGTGGACCCGGAGCGGATGCTGCGCAACGACGCGGGCCGGGCGGGTGTGCCGCTGACGCTGACCAAGCCGCTGGGCGTCGGGGTGCTCAACAACCGGCACAAGCGGACGGGTGAGGTCTTCCCGCACGCGGTCGCGAGCATGACCGCGCTCAACGACCGGGCGAGTGCCGCGGCCCTGGCGGCGGGCGCGGTGTGCGCCACGGACGTGACGGGTTTCGGGCTGCTGGGGCATCTGCACAAGCTGGCCCGTGCCAGCGGTGTGACCGCCGTGGTGGAGGCCGCCGCCGTGCCACTGCTGGACGGCGCCCGCGCGTCGCTGCGGGCGGGGTATGTCAGCGGCGGCACACGGCGCAATCTCGACTGGGTGCGTCCGCGTCTGGACGCGGGCGGGACGGGCGAGGAGGACCTGCTCCTGCTGGCCGACGCGCAGACCTCCGGCGGTCTGCTCGTCGCCGGTGAGGTGCCGGGGCATCCGGTCGTCGGCGAGCTGGTTCCCGCGGTGGCGGGTACGACGCTGGTGATCCGCTGAGGTCCGTCGCCGGGGGCGGGCCCGTCCCCGGCGACGGACCTACGTGAGCAGGGTGCAGGCGGCCGCGGCGGTCAGCAGGGAGCACGCCACGGTCATGCCGCCGAGGCGCCGCGCGAGCAGGTCGTCCCAGCCCTCCCCGTCGCCGGAGAGCCTGCGCAGTGCGGGGGTGAGCGCCCGGCCCGCGCCGAAGCCGAGCCCGGTGGCCAGCGCCGCCGTGCAGGGGGCGCCGGACAGCAGGACGGCGACCGCCAGGGCGTACGGCGCGCTCGCCGAGACGTAGGTGCGCACGCCCGTGCCGAGTTCGAAGCCGAACTGGAGCGCGCCCCGCCGCAGGTGACGGCGCAGCACCTCCTGCGGGATCTGCCGGGCGTTCTGCGGCAGGCGCAGCGTGAGGCGGCCCGTGTCGCGCAGCGCGGCGAGCAGGGCGCCGGCCACGATCAGCCCCGCCCGTACGCCGGTGGGCAGAGGGCTGAACAGGCCGGAGAACAGCCACAGCACCCCGGCCGTGAGTGTCCCGCCGGCCAGCAGGCCGAGGGTGAAGACGCCGAGGACCAGCGCCTGCCGGTACGTTGCCCGCCAACCTGGCGAGGCCAGCGCGAACGCGCTGTTGCGCGTTCAAACGGAGCCCGAGAGCGAGTACCCGGCCAGGCCGCCGGTGATCGCCCAGGTCAGGGTGGGGGCGTGCAGGACGCTGAGGACGGCGGCGACGGCGAGGAGCGCCACGGGCGGGGCGGGGTCGGTGAGCAGGGTCCGTACGGTGCGGCCGGGTGGCCGGGTGGCGGGGTGGGCGGTGCTCATCTAGACCGTCCCGGTGAGGGTGCGCCAGGTGTTCTGGCCGACGATGCCGTCGGCGGTGAGGCCGTGCTGCGACTGGAACGCGGTCACGGCCTGCGCGGTGAGCTGGCCGAAGTTGCCGTCGATCGTGAGGGCGTGGCCGTGCTTGTTGAGCTGGCGCTGGGCGGCGCGTACGGCGTTGTTGACGTCTCCCTGCCGGACGGTGACGACGAGGACCGGCCAGGTGGCGGGGCCGACGCTGCCCGTGGGGCTCAGTCCGTGCTCCGACTGGAACGCCTCGACGCCCGCCTCGGTGGCGGGGCCGTAGACGCCGTCGACGGTCAGCGGGTGGCCGTGGTGGGTGAGCAGGTGCTGGATGGTGTACACGTCGGGCCCGGTGGCGCCCCTGCCGATGGTCGGCCAGGTCACGGAGCCGGGGCAGTCGCAGGCGGTGGTCCAGCGGCAGATGGACTTCACCCAGCCGGAGCCGGTGTTGCGGTAGCCGTCGTGGCAGCGCCGTTCGATTCCGCAGCCGCAGGTGCCGCAGGCCGAGCTGTAGCGCCACAGCCAGCCGTCGTAGGTGCCGCCGTAACACTGGTTGGGCCGCAGGGTCCAGGTGACGCCGTCGTTGCGGTGGAAGCCGGTGTTCGTCCCGGACGTCACGCACGCGTCGGCGTAGACGGTGCTGGGCCCGCAGCCCGGGGAGCAGTTGTGGTCGTCCGCGTAGCTCGGGCACGCGCCGGTCCAGATGTCGTAGCCGTCGGCGTACGCCTGCCGGGCGGCGGAGAACACTCCCAGCGCGGCGAAGCTCGCGGCGGTCGCCGCCTGCAGCACCGTGCGTCTGCGGGGCGCGAACGACGGCAGGGCCCTGCGTCTGGTGCGCGAGCCGCGGCCGCCGCTCCCGGACCGGCGAAGTGTGGGCACGTCGTCCAGTGACGTCATGACAGACTCCTCGGCGTTGCGGGATGGATGTCGTCGAGCAACCGCAGCAGCGCGGTGGGCGAGCCGAGCGGCTCCGAACGGGCGATCCGGCCCTCCACGTCGATGGCCACCGCGTAGGGGGTCGCGGGGACGTCGTACGCCGTGAAGAGGTCCGCGTGGCCACCGCGGACCGGGAGGGTGCCTTCGCCGGCCTCCGGTGCGGGGCCCGCGTAGAGCGCGAGCACCTGCGGGGCGAGGGGGTCCTGAGCCGGGGCTCCCTGGTCCGGGCCCGGGCCCTGGTCGTGCGCCAGGCCCTGGCGGATGGTCCAGGCCCCGGCTTCGGCGAGTACCTGGACGCACGTGCCGCAGCCAGCGTCGAGGAACAGCAGCAGCGCGGGGCGGCCCGGCGTCAGCAGGCCGTCGAGCCCGGCCGGGTCGACCGGCCCGGCCGTGCCGAGCCCGGGTGCGGGCGCGCCGAGGGTGATGCCTGCCCGGCCGGGGCGGTGCGGCTGGGCGCGCGACAACTGGTGCACCTGCCGGACCAGTCCCGAGACGACCAGCGCGAGCAGCGCGATCGCCGCCCACGAGGCGATCAGGGCGCTGGTGGTGAAGTCCATCGCGAGGACACTCCTTCTGTGGTCCGGTGCACGGTGGCGGGCGGGTGATCGTGGGCGGCGTGCGGCGCGGCCGTCACCGGGGCCGGCCGGTGCGCGGTGGCCGGGGAGGGCGAGTGGACGGCGGTCGCGGCGGCTCGGTGCGCGGTGGCCGGGGCGGGTTCGTGCATGGCGGCGGGCAGGGACCACAGCAGGGCGGTGCAGGCAGGAGCCGCGAGCAGCAGCGTGACCAGCTCCGCCGTCGACGGCCGCAGCGGGCCGGCCCCGGCGACGGCCGCGCCGGCCGCCGCGAGTCCGGCCAGGGCCGCGGCCCGCAGGGTCACCCAGCGGCTGAGGGGAAGGTCCCGGCGCGAGCAGCCGCACGGACCCCCGCGGCCGAGGGCGAGGACGTGCCGCGTGTAGAGCGCGTAGAGCCCGAACAGGGCGGCACCCGCGGCGAGTACGCCCTGGAGCACCCGCGGGTGGCCCGTCGTCAGCGCGATCGCGCCGGCCACCCCCAGGGCGCCCTCGGTGACCGGCAGGACGGCGGCCGCGAGTCGGCGCGACCGCGGTCCCAGCACCCCGTGCGCCCGCAGTGCCTCGCCCAGGGCGGCGGGACCGGCCGCGTGGGAGCCCGCGCCCACGAGCAGGATCAGTACGACGATCGCGGCGGTGAGCCCGCCGTAGAAGTCGGTCACCGCCGGGTCACCCGGTGAGCCGCAGCTTGAGCCGCCCGACGGTCTCGGGCACCCGCTCCACCGGCGTCGACGCCAACGGCACCACGGTCGCCCAGATCTCCGCCGACGAGAGCACGAAGAAGGGGCTGCCGTCGGAGAGCGTGTCGCGGAACAGTTCGCCGGACGCGACCGCCACCCCTTTCCAGGGCGGTAGCTGGGCGGTGTGTTCCTTCGTCCGCAGGGACAGTTCGAGCAGGCCGAGACCGGGCACTTCCTTGATGACCGTCGCGGGCCGCGCGAAGGCGCTCCCGGCCGGCCGGCTGGGCTGGAGGGTGATTCCGTACTCGCTCTCGGTGATGCCCACCGACCGCAGCAGCCCGAGGACCTCCGTCACGCTCAGGTTGTACAGCCGGGTCACGAGTGCGTGGCGCTCCCCGCGCCACACGACGAGCAACGGCCGCTCCACGAGCCCCGAGCGCGGCTCGCGCTCGACCGACTCATAGACACGCAGCGTGCCCTTCTGGAACGTGAGCTCGGAGTCGGGTGCCCCGAGTTTCAGGGAGGAGGCGACGTCGTCGCCCAGGGTGGCCGGCCCGGCGGTGAACTCGACCAGCCTTCCACCAGCCATCACCTCGACGGCCGAGGTGCATGGCTCCCGTAGGTCCAAGTCGCCCTCCAGGCGGTACGTCCTGCCGTCGAGGGCACGATGAGTGACGAACGATGCGACCATGTGCGTCCTCCTGGGGCGCAGGGCGGTGCGGCACCGCGGCCTCAGAGGAAGCTAGACAAGAGGCATGAGCCTGTCAATGCGGCAAGTCCGTTCAGCGGCAGCCGGGTTGGGATCGTCGGAGCCGGACGGCCGGCGACGAAACGGAATCCGGCACCGGGCCCGGGCGACCCGTTCGTCTGCGTCCGAACCCGCGCAGAACGCATCCCGTACGCGGCCGAGCCGGTGACGACTCGCCGACGACCGCAGCACCACCTCACGCCGTGAATGATCGTCGCGGGTTGTGGGAAGCCACCGGCTATGAGCGATGCCGCCAGGGAATTCAGCCGCACACCGGACCACGAGACGTCGACCCGCCGCTACTACGAGACCAGTGATGTCGACGCCTTCTACGACGCCGTCTGGGGCGGCGAGGACATCCACATCGGGATCTACGCTCACGGGCAGGAGGCGGTCGCGGATGCCTCCCACCGCACCGTCCAGCATGCCGCCGACCAGGTCGCGGACCTGATCAGCCCCGATGCCACGGTGCTCGACCTCGGTTCCGGGTACGGAGGTTCGGCCCGCTCTCTCGCCGAACGCTTCGGCTGCCGGGTGGTGGCACTGGACCTCAGCGAGGAGCACAACCGGCGCCACCGCGCGGCCAACGCCCGCCGCGGGCTGGACAGCCTCATCGAGGTCGTCACGGGTTCCCTGACCGACCTGCCCTACGAAGCGGAACGCTTCGACGTGGTGTGGTCCCTGGAGGTCCTGTGCCATGTGACCGACCGCGACGGCGCACTGGAGGAAGCGGTACGCGTGCTGAAGCCGGGCGGTGCGCTGGTCTTCTCGGACATCATGGCGGCCGGGGACGACACGCCGGCCCAGGTGCTGCGGCCCGCGCTGACCCGGCTCGGCGTACAGAGTCTGGCAACGCCGTCGTCCTACCTCACGGCCCTGTCCAGGCTCGGCATGAAAGCGGAATTCGAGGACCACAGCGCGCACTGCGCCACCCACTACGCACGCCTGAACGAGGAAGTACACCGCCGGGCCGACGAGCTGCGTGAGGTCATCAGCCCCGCCTACGTCGACGACCTGCTGACCAACCTGCCCCTGTGGGCGGACATCACCCGTCGCCGGCAGCTCCGCTGGGGCCTCTTCCACGCCCGCCGGACGACACCGACCGGTTCCTGACCCGGCAGGTCCCCGGTGGACCGGCGGGCGCCTCGCACAGCGCGGAGGACTGAGCGTGAGTTCCTGTCGGCCTGCGACACGGCCCGGACCACCGAGCGCCTGTCCGATGAGGCGATCCACCCGCTCTCCGCGCTTCAGATCGCCGGCTTCGCCCAGGTCGTCGGCACACTCTGGCGCGTCGACGACGCGGTGGCACCGCGCCTGACGGAGCAGATCTACGCCGATCTGCTGGCCGCGGGGCCGGACGCGCGGGGAGCGGCGGCAGCCGTTCACCGGGCAGTGCGTCTGCTCAAGGCGAGGTACCCCAGCCTGCCGTCGCTGTGGGCCGCACATGTCCACACCGGGGCGTGACCGGCTGTTGTCCTCCCGCTCGGGTGGCCGGTGGGGGCGAACGGCGATCCGGCCCGGGTGGGTGAGTCCGGGGACGCGGGAGCCGCCGCACCGGGTGGGTGCGGCGGCCGTGGGTGGGATCGGCTCGTGGTCCCAGCCGGTCAGCAGTGCGGCGGATCAGCCCTGCTTCACCGCGCCCCGCGGTGCTCCGAACCACTCCTCCAGCGCTTCGGCCAGCCCGGCCGTCGGCGTCGGTGCCTGGGCCTGTACCCCGGTGTCGGCGGCCCAGGCCGTGAAGCCGTCCGGACGGACGAGGACCGCCGCAAGTTCCGGGCGGGACGGGCAGCCGGCCGTCAGGATGTCGACGCGGCCGACGTACCCCGCGGCGCGGGCCCGGAGGTCCGGGTCGTCGGCGAGGTCCAGCAGGAGCGCCCGGCCGCCGTGGAGGTGGTCCGCGAGGCGGCTGCCGCCGGTGAGTTCCAGATCCGGGGCGCTGCGGCCGGTCAGCGGGTGCTCGCCCGGCAGTTCGTACCGCACCCCGGCGCCGTTGAGCCGGGCGGTGAGGTACGTCGTGCCCACGACCGTCCCCGCCAGGTCGCTGACGATCTCGCGCAGGGCCCGGGACCGGGGGTCCGGGCGCATGGCCGCGACCTGGGACCGGGTCCAGTTGAGGACCCACGCGCCGACCGGGTGCCGCTCGGAGGTGTACGTGTCCAGCAGTTCCTCCGGGGCCCGGCCACCGGTCACCGCGGCGAGCTTCCAGCCGAGGTTCATCGCGTCCCCGATGCCCAGGCTCAGCCCCTGGCTCCCGAACGCGGAGTGCACGTGTGCCGCGTCGCCCGCCAGCAGCACCCGGCCCTTGCGGTACCCGGTGGCCTGGCGTGCGTGGTCGGTGAAGCGGGTCGCGGTCCGGACCCTGGTGATCGTGACGTCTGCCCCGGACACGCGGCGCAGCCTGGCCTGGAGGTCGTCGGTGGTGACCGGCGTGTCCCGGTCGGCGGGCGGGCCGTCGAACTCCACGGTGACGACGCGGCCCGGCATCGGCCCGTAGGCGTAGACGCCGGTGTCCGTGGCGGTCCAGCCGACCTTCAGGTCCTCGGTGCCGGTCATCTCCACGACCGCCTGGTGGCAGGTGATCTCCGGGTCCGTGCCGGGGAATCCGAACCCCGCGAGCTTGCGGACCGTGCTGCGGCCGCCGTCGCAGCCCACGAGCCAGCCGGCGCGTACGGCCCCGTGGCCGGTCCGCACGGTGACTGCCTCCCCGTCCGTGTCGAAGCCGGTCAGTTCCACTCCCCGGCGCACCTCGACGCCGAGTTCGTCCGCCCGCCCGCCGAGCAGCCGCTCGATGTCCTGCTGCGTCACGAAAGCGATCTCGGCGGCGGGCCCGGCGTCGCCGAGGCCGGGCTCCGTACGGTCGACCAGATCGGCGCGGAGCATGATCCCGGCGAAGTGCCCGACGTACCCGAGCCCCCGGCCCGCGGCCCCGCCTCCGTCCCCGCCGTTCCGTTCGCCCAGGAACGCCTGGAAGCGTTCCATCGTCCGCCGCTGCACCTCGGCCAGCGCGGGCAGCATGCCTCGGCGGTAGAGCGCCTCGGCGCCGGGCGTGGTGATCGCCCCGCCCTTGATCGTCGGGTCCACTTCGGTGCGGCGCTCCAGGACGGCCACCCGGGCGCCTCCGAGCCGGAGCTCACAGGCCAGCATCAGTCCGACCGGGCCGCCCCCGGCCACCACTACGTCATAGTCCATGGAGCCCACTATGACCGAGGGCCGAGAAAGGCCTTTCACCGCCCTGACCAGCCACAACAGGCGCCCCGGTGTCAAGGGGCGGGCCCCGCGAGGAGGGTCGGGACACGGGCCGTCCGCGCTCTTTCCCGGCTGCCCGCCCCTCCCCCGCCGGTGTCCCGGCCGGTCCTCGGTCGGCCCGGCCAGAAGGCCGGGCGGTCAGGAGGCCCGGCGGCCGGGAAGCCCGGGCGGACGCTGTGACGCGGTGCGTGCGACGGGGCCGTCGGCTGCCGGTGGCACACTGTCGGCTCGCGACACAGGAGCACACGGGGGGTTCATGGTGGCCAGGCCGGCGTTGAGCGTGGTGAGCGCGGGGTACCCACCCGCGGTGCGACCCGAACGGGTGTTCCATCTGTCGTTCGGGGGTGAGCCGCACGCGGTGGTGGCGCTGCCGAACGGGGAGACGTGTGTGGTGAGCGCCGAGAACGGCGGTGACCTGTACCGGGTGTCGCTGCGCGGCGGCGAGGTGGCGAATCTGCGGGGCGGCCACGGCATGCCGGTCAACGGTCTGGCGCTGGCGGACCGCGGGCGGTTGCTGCTGTCCGCGTCGGACGACGGGACGGTGCGGGTGTGGGACACGGCGCGGTGGCGGGTGACCGCCGTCCTGGAGGGCCACGAGGGATACGTGCGGGCGGTGGCCGGTGCGGGCGGGACGGCGGTGTCGGCCGGCGAGGACCGCACCGTACGGGTGTGGGACCTGCGCACCGGCCGGCAGCGGGCACTCTTCGAGGACCACGGGGAGTCCGTGGACGAGGTGGCGGTCAGCGCGGACGGGCGCCGGGCGGCGAGCAGCACACGGGACAACGGGCTGCGGTTGTGGGACCTGTCGGCACCGGGCGGTCCGCGGCTGGAGCGGGAGCTCTACGGGGCGACGTCCGAGGTGCACTACGTGGGCGGCTTCCTCGGTTCCTCGGCCTATCTCTCGTTCGGCGACAACGACTCGGGCGTCGGCCACCACAACGCCCCCGGCGCGCTGCTGTTCGGGCCGGACGGCGACCTGTTCAGCAGCGACGAGGAGATCGTCCGGTGGGACGCCGCGGCGGGGACGCAACGGTGGCGGTCCGCTCCGCAGGGCGTCGGGGCGCACGCCCTGGCGCTGCACCCCCGGCTGCCGCTGCTGGTGTCCGCGACCGTCTTCGGCATGCAGGTCCTGGTCCTCGCCGGGAAGGGCCGGCCGGACCGGGGTACCGCGCTGGGTACGGGGATCGACGGCAGCCCGTCGGCCCTGACGTTCACCGGCGACGGGCGGCTGGTGTCGGTCCACGACGACCACACGGTGTGCGTGTGGCCCGAGTTCGGCGACGTGCGGGAGCTGGACGCGGGGCCGCGCCACACGGCGCCGGTGGCCGAGCTCTCGGTCGGCCCGAGCGGCCGGTGGGCGGCCACGCACTGCGACAACCGCGAGGTGATGCTGTGGGACCTGGCCGGCGGTGGACGCTCCGCCGTGCTGGACGACCACTCCCGCCGGGTGACCACGAGGACGGCCCTGACGAAGGCACCGGTGTTCCTGTCCGGCCGGACTGTGGCCCTGCACGACACCGGCCGGGTCCACCTGTGGGAGGCCGGTGAGGGCCGGGCCCGCCCGGCACGCACCCTGGAACCGGAGTCCGGCGGGGAGCCGGGCGGCGCCGCCGGCATCACGCAGGTGCTGGCCGTCGACGAGGAGACGCTGCTGGTCGAGCCGTACGGCGGGCCGTGGGAGCTGTGGCCGGTGGACGGCGGCCGACGGCGCCGGCTCCAGGACCGCGCCGGGGTGCGCCTGATGGCGGCCGCGCGCACCGCGGACGGGCGCGGACTGCTGACGACGAGCAGCCTGGAGCGCGACCACCCGCTGCTCGCCGGCGACCCGGGGGCACGGGAGGCGACCGAGGTGCTGGGCCGGCCCTCCAGTGCTGGGACCTGGCGACGGGGCGGCTGGCCTGGACGAGGTACACCACCGGCCGGAACGCCTGGCCGGCCGGCCGCTGGGTGGCTGTCCGGGCCGACGGCACCGTGCTGACCGTGTTCCGCGAGCCCGCGGACGGCATGTCCCTGCTGGTGCTGGACCCCAGAACCGGGGCGGAGCTGCTCCGGGTGCGGATGCCGCCCGGTTCCTGCGACGAGGCGCCGCAGCAGGAGGCGGACGGGTCCTTGTTGTTCACCGGCCAGGAGGACCGGCAGCTCAGGGTGTGGCGGTTGCCGCCGGACGGCGACCGCCCGGTGCCGGTGGTGGCACCGGCGGGCCCGGCGCGCACCACCCTGCTGGTTCCGGGCCGTCCGCTGCTCCTGCAACGCGCGTACGACGAGGTGTCGCTGCACGCGCTGGACGCCGACGCGACGGAACTCTCCCGGGTACGGCTGCCCGACACCGTCCGGAAGTGGGCGGTGGCACCGGACGGCCGGAGCGTGGTGCTGGCCGACCGCACCGGGGCGGTACACATCGTGCACATCCGGCCGTAGTCGCCGGCCTCTCGGGCCCGGTCCTCGGTCCCGGGGGCGTCGCCGGCCGTTCACCTCGCCCGGGGCGCGCCTCCGTGGTGCGATGGAACGGGGGCAGGAGGGAGAGAGCGATGGCCTCACCAGCAGTGGAGCGCAGGAGTGGCGCGGCCCCGGTATCAGTCCGCCCGCTGGCCGAGGCGGACCTGGACCGGGCCGATGAGATCTGCAGGGTCGCTTTCGGGACCGTGCTCGGGGCACCCGATCCGTTCGGGACCGTCGACTACGTCCGCACCCGCTGGGCGGCCGATCCGCAGGCGGCGTTCGCGGCGACGGTCGAGGGCGAAGTGGTCGGATCGGCCTTCGCCGCCAACTGGGGCAGCGTCGGGTTTGTCGGGCCGATGACCGTACGTCCGGATCTGTGGGACCAAGACATCGGCAGGCGTCTGATGGAGCCGGTCGTCGACTGCTTCGACGCCTGGGGGAACAGCCACCTCGGCCTGTTCACCTTCGCGCACAGCCCCAAGCACCTTGAGCTCTACCGCCGGTACGGTTTCTGGCCCCGATTCCTCACAGCCATCATGAAGAAGCGGGTCACTGACGGTGCCGCGGTCCCCGGCCAGGTGCTCTACGGCGAACTGCCCGCCGCCGGACGGCCCGACGCACTGGACCTCTGTCGCGCGTTGACCGACGCCGTGTACACGGGTCTGGACCTGGAACGCGAGATCGTGGCGGCGCACGCGCAGGGGCTCGGTGACACCCTCCTGCTCCATGGCACCGGCTCCGGGCTCGACGGTCTGGCCGTCTGCCACTGGGGGGCCGGGTCGGAGGCCGGCGTGGACGTGTGCTTCGTCAAATTCGGCGCCGTACGCCCTGGTCCGGGGGCCACCGGCCGGTTCGATCGGCTGCTCGACGCATGTGAGCGGCTGGCAGCCGAACGCGGGCTGGGGCACCTGGACGCCGGCATGAGCCTCGGCCGCCCGGATGCCTACCGGCGCATGATCGACCGCGGTTTCCGCACCTGGTTGCAGGGCGTGACCATGCACAGGCCGAACGAACCCGGGTACAGCCATCCTGACGCGTACGTGATCGACGACTGGCGTTGATCCGTTCGCGCGGGCGACGTGTTCATCCCTGGCCGGTCTCATACTCCGGTCACGTGCGTCCCTTCCCCTGCCGGTGGTCAGAACGGCAGGCGTCGGCGGGCGCGCCGGCCGGCGGAGCCGCTGCGGCCCATGGCGCGCGAACTGGAACTGAAGGGCTTGCTCAGCAGGCGCCCCAGCGGTCCGGGGGCCTTGGACCCGGCACGCGAACCGGCTCCGAGCGCGCGCTGGGCGCCGTTCTGCGGGTGCCGGGAAAACCGGGGGAGCAGGAAGGCGAGCACGGCCAGGACGACACACGCGCCAATCACGCCGACGATCATTACGGGGACTCCTCAGTTCTCGACGGTGGAACCGGACGCGCGTCACGCGCCCGCTGTCAACCGCGTGCCCGTTCGCGCCCCGAACAGTCGCCCGCTGTGACGGAAAGTCGACGCGCCGCATTTCTGCGGGCCGCGCTGTTCACCGACCGCGCGTCGGGCCGGTAGCGCGTAGGCCGATCCACGCTCCACACCGTCAGTAGGCCCGGGGGAAGCCGGCGGTGTCCCGTCGCTCCTCGTCGCCGACGTGGCGGGCGCAGCCGTCGGGGCCGGGCAGTGGCCGGAACGTGTAGCGGCGCACCCTCCACGGCGACAGCGGGCCTGCCCGGACGCCCCCTCGGGCCACCGGCGGCCAGGCACGACGTCTCCTCCCCTGTCACAGGACCGGCTCACGAGTCGGCGTACGACGCCGCCCTGACCCGATTGACACGCGTAGACGCGAGACGTCACACTCAGTCAGGTCCACGTCAAAGGGGGTGGGTGGGGTCGATGCACGGACGAGCTTCGAGCCCTCTCTTCCCCCGCTCCCGGTACGTGCCCGTGCCATCGGCCGCCGACGCGACGGGAGTGGCCGCTACCGCGGGAAACGCCCACGCCGACGGCTGCTGCACCAGGTCGCTGAGCCCACGGCACGACCGGCCCCGCGACCGGAACGTCTTACCGGCTTCGACGCGTCGGCAGCCCTCCGGTTCACCGCGCGACGGCGGGGTGAACACCTGCCACACCGCCTCCGCGCACCCCTCCTACGCGTCGTCAGAGGCTTCCGCGACCGTCCCCGCCGCGACGCCGGCGGAAGCGCTGCGCCGAGCCGTCATCCGCACGGTGGCGCCACCGGCACCGGCGTCCCGCGGGCACGCTCCCCCCTCTCGCCCGGCAGGCCCGGAACGAAGGGCTCCAACGACTTCTTCCGCCCCGGACATCCCCGACACGGCGACCACTCCCCCGCCGAACACCGGAGCACCCCCTCCTGTTCCGCCTCCCCTGCGGCCCCGTACCGGTCGGGCCGCTCCGCTCCGGGCCTAGCTGTCTGCCCGCCCGGCAGGTCTTCCCTCCGCATCGAAAGGAATACCGCGCATGTTCTCCGGACTGTCCATAAGAGCCACCGTCACCGCCCTCGCCGTCACCGGTCTGCTGGCCGCCGCGCCATCGGCGCTGGCAACTCCCCAGGGGCCGGCCACGGTTTCCTCGGCCGCCGCCGAGCCGCCGTCGACCGGTGTCACCGCAAAGATGTCGGACACCGTCGCCGACCGGCTCGGCACCGGCCGTGAGGCACTGATCGACGCCGTCTCCACGGACGCGCTCTCCCGGTCCCACGACGCCAAGGGACTCACCCCGAAGGCCGCCGTCGCCAAGCTCGCCGACGAGGGCCGCAAGGTGGTCGTCGACGTACGCACCGTCTCACGCGACTGGGCCCGGGGCGTCGCCTACGTCGAGGCGTCCCGCACGCAGCACGGCGCGCCGGAGGGCTGGCTCTACATCGCCCACCGCAAGGACGGGCGGTGGATCGCGGGCCTCGAAGGCGACGACGAGTTCGCCGGTCACGTCGCCCGGTCCCCGCTGGTCGGCAAGGCGGAGCGGCGGACCATGAAGGCCTACGCCGAGCGCAAGGTGACATCCGGGCCGGAGGCGTCGCCGACCGGGGCCCAGGCCAACACCAACGGGCTGCTGCTGCCCTGGATGCCCGACTACTACATGACCCTGAGCGGTGGCCCGCACGCCCACGACGGCGCGACCGGCTACTGGAGCGCCCTCGACTTCTCCGGCGGCAACGCCAGCGGGATAGTCCGCTCGTCCCGGGAAGGGACGGCGACGTCGATGTGCGGCGCCGGCGGCGGCTGGACCCGGGTGATCCACCCCGGCGGCTTCTCCACGGACTACTACCACATGTGGAACACGGTCTATTACAACGGGACGGCGGTCTCCAGCAGTGCCCTGCTCGGCAACATCGGCACCGACCTCTGTGCCGGTGGTGCCGCGAACGGTGCCCACGTGCACTGGAGCCTGCGCACGTACGACCCCAACTACAACGGCCAGTACACCTGGCTGAACGGCCGCACCATCGGCGGCTGGACCTGGTGGAACGGCTCCAGCCAGTACTCCGGCTGCGGCACCCGTCTCGGCGTCACCGCCTGCCCCGGCACGGCGATCTACAACCGCACCAGCTGACGAACGCCCAGGCCTCCTTCACCACCGGGCCCATTGGGCCCACCGGGCGCCATGAGACACACAACTGACGGCGCGGAGGCCATGGCATCCGTGTGCGCGAGCAGGGCGGCGGGGGAGCCG
>DASTDN010000312.1:0-2118 GCA_035710365.1 Streptomyces sp.
CCCGTTCTGCCACAACGGCTGTCCCCTCGGGAACCTCATCCCCGAGTGGAACGACTACGCCTACCGGGAGGACTGGCGGGCCGCGCAGGAGCGCCTCCACGCCACCAACAACTTCCCGGAGTTCACGGGGCGGCTGTGCCCGGCCCCGTGCGAGACGGCCTGCGTCCTGGGCATCAACCAGGACCCGGTGACCATCAAGAACGTCGAAGTCTCCATCATCGACAAGGCGTGGGAGACCGGGGACGTCGCCCCGCGGATCCCCGAGCGCCTGTCGGGCAAGACCGTCGCCGTCGTCGGCTCCGGCCCCGCCGGTCTCGCCGCCGCCCAGCAGCTCACCCGGGCCGGCCACACCGTTGCCGTCTTCGAGCGCGCGGACCGCGTCGGGGGCCTGCTCAGGTACGGCATCCCCGAGTTCAAGATGGAGAAGCGGCACATCAACCGGCGCATCGAGCAGATGCGCGCGGAGGGCACCCGCTTCCGCACCGGCGTCGAGATCGGCCGCGACCTGACGGCGGCCGACCTGAAGAAGCGCTACGACGCGGTCGTCCTGGCCGTCGGCTCCACCACCGCCCGCGACCTGCCCGTACCGGGCCGCGAACTGAACGGCGTCCACCAGGCCATGGAGTACCTGCCGCTGGCCAACAAGGTGCAGGAGGGCGACTTCGTGGCGCCCCCCGTCACCGCCGAGGGCAAGCACGTCGTGGTCATCGGCGGCGGCGACACCGGCGCGGACTGCGTGGGCACCGCCCACCGCCAGGGCGCCGCCTCCGTCACCCAACTGGAGATCATGCCGAGGCCGGGCGAGGAACGCGGCGCGCACCAGCCCTGGCCGACCTTCCCCATGCTCTACAAGGTCACCTCGGCCCACGAGGAGGGTGGCGAGCGCGTCTACTCCGTCTCCACCACCCACTTCGAGGGCGACGAGGACGGCAACGTCCAGTGGCTGCACATGACGGAGGTGGAGTTCACGGACGGCAGGCCGGTGCCCAGGCCGGGCACCGGGCGCAGGATCCCGGCGCAACTGGTGACCCTCGCGATGGGCTTCACGGGCGCCGACCGCGAGAACGGCCTCGTGGACCAGTTCGGCCTGGAGCTGGACGAGCGCGGTAACATCGCCCGCGACGCCGACTTCCGGACCAACGTGCCGGGCGTGTTCGTCGCCGGTGACGCCGGCCGCGGACAGTCCCTCATCGTGTGGGCGATCGCGGAGGGCCGCTCGGCCGCCCGCGGCGTCGACCGCTTCCTGACCGGCGCCAGCGACCTGCCGGCCCCGATCCGTCCGACGGACCGCGCCCTGACGGCGTGACCCGCCGGATCACAAAGGTGACCTGACGGTCATTCATACAGCGTCCCGCACAACGGCGTGCGGAACACTGGCGGCGCCTGCCTCCCTGTCCCCGACCGGACGACCTGGCAGGCGCCGCCGCATGCCCGCCGCCGCTCACGGCACCCGGTACGTCTCCCCGTACATCCGCCACGTCAGCGGCGTGGCCAGCGTCAGATTGCCCTCGCGCAGGAAGCGGCGCTGGGCCGTGTCGATCCGGGAGGTGTCCGCGCCCGGGCGCCTTTCGAGCATGGCGGCCCTGCGCACGTCGAGGAACGCCGTCAGGAACTTCTTCTCGCCGCCGCCGTCCCCCGGCGCCTTCGCCCTGCGCAGGGCCTCCTCGCGCAGGCCGTAGAAGCCGTCCGGGCCCGTGTCGGGGCCGTGGAAGACCATCGCGTCGTAGTACACGAACTGCCCGAGCGTGCCGAGGCCGTCGAGCTTGGCCAGGCGCACCGCCGGACCGAAGTAGACGCGGTCCCGTTCCGTCTCCTGCGCCGCGCGGAACGCGGGCTTCTCCGACTCCGCCCGCCAGGCGGCCGGGAAGCCCGGGTCGAGGCCCTCGTGGGAGTCCGTGCCGTCCACCGCGCGCAGCGCGGGCAGGTAGGCGGCCAGGGCGTTGCCCGGGTGCGCCTTCGTGTAGCGCTCGACGAGGGCCAGCAGGTCGTGGGTGCCGGTGCAGAAGCCGACGATGCCCGCGGTGTAGCCGACGCCGTCGCCCAGGTCCTCGACGGAACCGTACGTCTCGCGCCAGCGCAGCGTGGAGTTCTCCGCGCTCGCCAGGATCCGCTGGGCGA
>DASTDN010000313.1:0-2566 GCA_035710365.1 Streptomyces sp.
AACTGGGCTGCGCCTGAACCAGGGCCCTGAGAAGGGCCCGGTGCGGGAAGGGACCTGAGAAGACGTCCTTCGGGAAAGGACCCCGTCGCAGACTCCAGGGTGAGGATCGCGTCGGGTGGGGCCGCCGTCGGGTTGCGGCGCCCCACCCGGCGTTTTCGCGTGCCACGGCGCCTGCGCCCCTCTGTGCCACGGCCGCGTCCTTCTGTGCCACGGCGCCACGGCCGCCTTCTGACATGGCCACCTTCTGAAGGGGACGGCTCACAGGGCGCGCGGGAGGGCGCCTGGTGCCGCTCTTCTCGTGCCGCGGCTCGCGGAGCGCACGCGGGCGGAGGCCTTCCGCTACCGCGGCCGCACGGAGGACGGAAGCCGTCGTGCCAAGGCACCCGGGAAGCGGGGGAAATGCGGCACTCAAGGATGGGGGAAGCGGGGCTCAGCCCGCCACGAGCTCCAGAGTGGCCCGCACCCGCTTGCCCACGGGCACCCGCTCGACGGCGAGCTGCCGGCTCAGCGCGTGCACGATCTCCAGGCCGTGCATGCCCACCCGCTCGGGATCACGGGGGAAGCGCCGCGGCAGGGCGGCGCTGCTGTCGTAGACGAGGACGGTCACCGAGGCGTCGGTGCCCTCCAGCTCCAGGATGTACGGGCCGTTGCTGTGGCGGTCGGCGTTGGTGATGAGCTCGCTCACCACCAGGAGCACCGCGCCCTCGGCACGCTGGTCGACCGTGGCGCACCACTCGGTTCTGAGCTGTTCGAGGAACTGTGCCGCGAAGGACCGCGCCTCGGCGATGCTCCCGGGTTCCCCGGTGTAGTGCGCCGCCCGCCGTAGCGGTTCCACGGGCACGTCGAAACCAGTAGGTATCACTGTCCCGCCCACGTGCTGGGTCATGCGTTTCTCTCTCGGAAGCCGGCCTGGCCGGACACTGCTGCCATGCTGCTCGTACCCCGTGCGGGCCCGGGCAGTCCTCGCCGCGCGGCCGAGCCTGTTACCGGGAGAATCTTCGCATCCGCGCGGGGCACCCGGACAAGTGCGGGCACCGGCGGCGGGGGCACCGACGTGGGCGCACCTGCCGGCGGCCCGGCGGGAAGGACGGGCGACGGAGCGATGAACGAGCTGATGACCGCGCGAAGCCTGACGACGCGCCCGGCGGTCACGCTGGGCGGAGACGCGCTCGGGCACATCAAGGAGACGGTCTTCGACGACCGTGCCGAGCGCATCGCCGGGTTCACACTGAGCGGCCTCGGCCTGCTGTCGGGCACGCTCGGGCACGGCCTTCCGTGGGCGGGGGTGCACTCCCTCGGCCACGACGCGGTGATGATCCGCGATCCGCGGCGGCTGGTGCGCGCGGACGCCGTCGCCGCGCACGGCGGTCCGCTGCGGGGCCGGATCATCGGCGCGCGGGTCCGTACCGACGACGGCGACGAGGTCGGCACGGTCCTCGACGTGATCGTGGCGGGCGGGACGAGCGGCCGGGTCGTGGGCTTCCGCGTCGCGGGGGCGCGGCTGCTGCCGCCGCTGTCCGGGCGTCACCGCCGTGAGGTGTACCTGCCGCGCGGCGAGTCGGTCGCCGTGTCCGGCCGGACGGTGGTGGTGGAGTCCGGCGTGACGGGTTGCGCGGCCGACGACCTGCCGGCCTTCGCGGTACGGGCGGGCGCGTTCCGCCGTCTCGGGAGGGGCTCGCCGTGATGCTGTTCTCGCAGGTGCGCGGCCTGCCGGTGAGCGGACCGGACGGGTCCGGGACCGGTGTGCTGCGGGCGCTGACGGTGGACGCGGCCGCCGCCCGGGTGGCGTGTCTGCGGGTCCGCGCGGGCATGTTCGGGAAGCTGGTCGTGCCCTGGCCGGCGGTGCGGTCCTTCGGGCCGGGCGGTGTGGTGGCGGGGCCGCCCGGCTCCCCCGGCCGGGTCCCGGCGCACCACGAGATGCTGGACCGCCTGATCCTCTCCGACGCGGGTGAGCGGCACGGCACGGTTCTCGATGTCGCGTTCGACGAGGTGACCGGCGGCGTCGAGGCGGTCTTCACGACCTTCGGCGAGGTTCCGCCGCGCCGCCTGCTGGGGCTCGGCGGCTACGCGCTGGTCGTCCTCGCGGGCTGAGCACCCGGGCCGGACGGGGCCGGGTCCCGCCCCTGCGGGGGCGGGCCGACCGGTCGCGGGACGGTCGCTGCCCCTCCCCCGCTCACGACACCGCCGGGCCCTCCGCCGGCTGCGGCGACGGGGACAGGGCGTGCTTTCCCTGCGAAGGGCCCGTACGGCGTCGTCGCGTCTCCCTGACCGGGCCGCCTGCGGCAAAACGGCAACGCCAGCGGCAGCGGCAGCGGCAGCGGCAGCGGCAGCGGCAGGCAGTGTGTACCGCTCTGCACGTGACGTGCTCATTGTGCGCCGGCGTCCCCGGCCGCCCGCGGGCCGACGCGTGCCCCTCGCGGCCCGACCGGGACGCCCGCCGCACCGGCGCGGACGGCGGAGTCCGGGGGGCGCGCCCCACGTGGTCTGCCTAGCGTGGCAGCGTGAGATCACCGTCCACCTCCGGCCCGGCCGGAGCCGCCCGGCACGGCTGGCCGCAGGCCGTCGT
>DASTDN010000314.1:0-9658 GCA_035710365.1 Streptomyces sp.
GTCGGGCCCGGCCGCGCCGACACCGGTCGAGACGTAGGTGATCTCCGGGTACTTCTCGGCGTCCAGGAAGTCCGGCGACTTCAGGTGGGCGTCGCGCATGCCGTTGCCGGTGTCGATGGAGCCGGCCCGGATCACCGCCTCCACCCGGGACTTGGTGACGTCGTCCGGGGCGATCTCGACGCTCGCCGAGAACTCCGTGAACCGGCCCCGCACGCTGGAGATGCCCAGGTGCTGGGCGACGGCGGCGACCGAGGAGTGCGCCGGGTCGATCGTCCACGGCCCGGGCGGCGGGAGCTCCGCGCCGCCGTGCCGGGCCAGCGTCACCGTGCCGACCTCGGCACGCCCGCTCGCCGTGACGAGCGCGCTGGACGCCACGGGCGCGTAGCCCACGGCGGTGACGACGACGGTGTAGGCGCCGGGCGCCAGCGGGTCCGGGTGGCGCACCTCGCCCTCGGCGTCGGCCTCGGCGCGCAGCGCCTGCGCGCCCGTGGTGTCGGTCACGGTGACGACCGCGTGCGACACGGCCCATCCGTCCCGGGTGCGGATCCTCGCGGTCAGTCCCATCCCGTTGTCTCCCTGCAAAGCCTTGCGATCCGTGGTCGGACGAGGCCGGCCCGTGGCGGTGCACCCCCGGCGGGGGCGGGCACCGCCACGGGCCGGTGGCGGACTACTCGCCGGGGTGGGCGAGCTCGATGTCGTGGGCGTCGGTGCCGGGGCCCGACACCGTCAGCGCGGTCGCCTTCGGCGGGTAGCCGGTGGCGATGACGGTGTACTCGCCGGCGTCCAGGTCGGTGAAGGCGTACGCCCCGTCCGCACCCGTGGTGGCGGTGCCCACGACGTTGCCCGCGGCGTCGACGAGCGTCACGCGGGCGTCGGCCAGCGGACCGTGCGGCGCCCGTACGGCACCCCGCAGCTCGGCACCGGCGTCCAGGCCGATCTCCAGGCGGGTGACGCCGGTGGCGCCGATCTCCACGGGCAGGGCCCTCGGCCGGTGGCCGGCGGCGTTCACCGCGACCGTCACGACACCCGGCACCAGCTCGGTGAGGGCGAAGTCGCCCTTCGCACCGGTGGTCGCGGTCGCCAGCAGATCGCCGCGCACGTCGGTCACGATCACCATCGCGCCCTGGACGGGCAGCCCGTCCTGCGCGGCCCGCACCACCCCGGCCAGGCCGCTGGTGCCGCTGAGCAGGATGTCGTACGCCACCGGCTCGCCGTTCACGACGATCGTGGACGCCTGCGGCTGGAAACCGTCGGCCGAGGCGATCAGTACGTACGAACCCGTGCCCGGCGCGTCCACCGTGTACGAACCGTCGGTCTGCGCCACCGCCCGGCCCAACTGCCGCCCCGTCAGCGAGATCAGCGTGACCGCGGCCCGCGGCACGGCCGCGCTCTCCGCGCCCCGCACGAAACCGCGCACCGGGATGCCGCCCCCGGGGGCCGGTTCCCCCTCACGGGCGACGGTGGCGACGGCCGCGAGCGGCCGCGCCGCGGAGGCCGGTCCGGCGGCCTCCGCGGCCCCGGTGGGGGCGGCCGTGGCGGTGGGGGCCGGAGCCGGGACCTGCCCGGCGGCGGCCACCGGCACGGGCGTCCCGGCGGGGACACCGGCGACCGCCTCCGCGCCGGCCGCGGCCTCCGCCTCGGCGGCCTGGGCCAGCGCGCCGGTCGTGCGCAGCGGCACCTCCTTGATGAACAGGGTCACCAGGAACGCGAGGAAGGCGACCGGAGTGACGTACAGGAAGATGTCGGCGATGCCGTGCCCGTACGCGCTCTCCAGCCAGGAGCGGACCGGGGCGGGCAGCAGGTCCATGTCGGGGAGCGAGCCGCTGCCCATGGCCTTGCCCGCCGCCTGCCGGGCCTCGGGGCCGAGCTGCCCGAAGGTGTCCTCGGCGTAGTGCGTGATCCGGGTCGACATCACCGAGCCGAGCGCCGAGACGCCCACCGCGCCGCCCAGGGACCGGAAGAAGGTCACGACGGAGCTGGCGGCGCCGAGGTCCTGCGGGGCGACCTGGTTCTGCGTGGACAGCACCAGGTTCTGCATCATCATGCCGACGCCGAGACCCATGACCGCCATGAACACGGCGATCCTCCAGTACTCGGTGTCGTACCGCATGGTGCCGAGCAGGCCGAGGCCCGCCGTCAGCAGCAGACCGCCGGAGACCAGCCAGGCCTTCCACTTGCCCGTCTTGGTGATGACCAGGCCGGAGACCGTGGAGGAGACGAACAGGCCGCCGATCATCGGGACGGTCATGATGCCCGACAGCGTCGGGGACTTGTCGCGCGCGAGCTGGAAGTACTGGCTGAAGAAGACGGTGCCCGCGAACATCGCGATGCCGACGAACAGCGAGGCGACCGAGGCGAGCGCGATGGTGCGGTTGCGGAACAGCCGCAGCGGGATGATCGGCTCGCTCGCCCGGGTCTCCACCAGCAGGAAGACCAGCGACAGCACCAGCGCGCCGCCGACCATGGCGTACGTCTGCCAGGACAGCCAGGCGTACTTGTCGTCGGCGAACGTCACCCACACCAGCAGCAGGCAGACGGCGGCGGTGATGAAGAAGGCGCCGGTCCAGTCGACCTTGACCTTCCGCCGGGTCGTGGGCAGGTGCAGCGTCTTCTGCAGCACGGCGAGGGCGATCAGCGCGAAGGGCACACCCACGTACAGGCACCAGCGCCAGCCCAGCCAGTCGGTGTCGGTGATGACACCGCCGACCAGCGGGCCGCCGACGGTTGCGACGGCAAAGGTCGCGCCCAGGTAGCCGGAGTACCGGCCGCGCTCCCGCGGGGAGATCATCGCGGCCATGATGATCTGGGCCAGCGCGGTCAGCCCCCCGGCGCCCAGACCCTGCACGACCCGCGCGCCGATCAGCTGCCCCGGGTTCTGCGCCAGACCGGCGACGACGGAGCCGACGACATATATGACGAGGGCCGTCTGCACCAGCGCCTTCTTGCTGAACAGGTCGGCGAGCTTGCCCCACAGGGGCGTCGTGGCCGTCATCGCCAGCAGGGCGGAGGTCACGACCCAGGTGTAGGCGCTCTGGCCGCCGCCGAGGTCGGTGATGATCTCCGGCAGCGCGTTCGTGACGATCGTGGACGACAGGATGGCGGCGAACATGCCGAGCAGCAGCCCGGAGAGCGCTTCCATGATCTGCCGGTGCGTCATGGGAGCGGCACCGGAGGCGTCTGACCCGTGCCTGGCGTGAGCCCGCACACCGGCCGGTGTGGTCGTAGCCATGGACTTCCTTCTCTTACGTGGTGGTCGCGGGTGTACGGGTGGAGGAGTCGGCGGCGTCGAAGTCGGCGCGCAGCCGGGACATCAGGCGGATCAGGTGGCCGACGTCCTCGTCGGACCAGTCGCTCAGCCGGTGCGCGAGCACCTCGGTGGTGCGCCGCGACAGCTCGTCGATCCGGTCGAGGCCTTCGGCGGTGAGGCGCAGGATGCGGGAGCGCTTGTCCGCGGGGTCGGGGGAGCGGTCGACCCAGCCGCGCCCGGCGGCGTGCGCGACATGGCGGCTGGTGACCGAGATGTCCACGGCGAGCAGCTCGGCGAGCTTGCTCATGCGCATGTCCCCGTGCCGTTGGAGGAGGATCAGCACGGCGGCCGAACCACTCGGGCAGTCGGCCGGCATCGTGCGCCCCAGCTCCCGCTTCACGGCCCCGAAGGCGCTGAACTGGCGCATCAGCTCCTCGTACTGCGCCTGCCCGGCCATCGCCCCTCCCGTGTTCGTTGCTCCGGGCAACCATAAGAGCAGTTAGTTGCTGGAGGCAAATAAAGTGCGGGCGCCGGGGCTCAAAACTTGGCAAAGGCATGTATTGCGAATGGAAACGTGCTGGTGAGAGGAGTGCCGGGGGATCCGGTGGAGGACTCGGGGCGGCGCCCCGTCCGCGCTTGGGCCGCACCCCGGGATTCGCTAGTGTCTCGGCACATGGCTAACAACCAGGGCCCTCAGGGCAACCACGACCCCGCTGGCAGCACCCAGATGTTCCGCGCGTTCGTCGACGAGGCGCCCCAGGGCCGGCAGGCCCCGGCCCCGTCCGGCCCGCGCCTCGGCCTCGTCGTCGGAGTCGTCGTCGCGGTCGCCGTCGTCGCGGCGGTGGCCTGGCTGGCACTGAAGTAGACGACCACCGGAACACACGCACACGCACACACGGACGCGTCACGCAGACGCGCGGGCACGGCGGGCCACAGGGGGCCCGCCGTGCCGCGTTTCGTGTGTGCCTGCCGGTCCGTCCGTCAGTCGGAGATGAGTCCCTCGCGCAGTTGCGACAGCGTCCGGGTCAGCAGCCGGGAGACGTGCATCTGCGAGATGCCGACCTCCTCGCCGATCTGCGACTGGGTCATGTTGGCGAAGAAGCGCAGCATGATGATCCGGCGCTCCCGGGGCGGGAGCTTGGCCAGCAGCGGCTTCAGCGACTCGCGGTACTCCACGCCCTCCAGCGCCGTGTCCTCGTAGCCGAGCCGGTCCGCGAGCGAGCCCTCGCCGCCGTCGTCCTCGGGGGCGGGGGAGTCCAGCGAGGAGGCCGTGTACGCGTTGCCGACCGCGAGGCCGTCGACGACGTCCTCCTCGGACACGCCCAGCACCGCGGCGAGTTCGGCGACCGTCGGCGAGCGGTCCAGCTTCTGGGAGAGCTCGTCGCTCGCCTTCGTCAGCGCCAGCCGCAGCTCCTGGAGCCGGCGCGGCACGCGCACCGACCACGAGGTGTCGCGGAAGAACCGCTTGATCTCGCCGACGACCGTCGGCATCGCGAACGTCGGGAACTCCACGCCGCGTTCGCAGTCGAAGCGGTCGATCGCCTTGATCAGGCCGATGGTGCCGACCTGGACGATGTCCTCCATCGGCTCGTTGCGCGAGCGGAACCGGGCCGCCGCGTAGCGCACCAGGGGGAGGTTGAGCTCGATCAGGGTGTCCCGGACGTAGCCCCGCTCGGGGCTGTCCTCACCGAGGGCGGCGAGCCGCAGGAACAGGGAGCGGGACAGGGTGCGGGTGTCGATGGCTTCCGGAGCCGGGACGGCCGGCGTCGGCGCGGCGTCGAGGGGCGATACGTCATCGATGGGGCCGAGTGCGTCGAGCGCATGCGGCGCTGAGTCGCTCTCCGCGAGCGTGAGCACCTTCGAGCTGCCCTGTTCTGCGGACATGCCACCCCCTTTGGGTCGCGGGACGGTCGTGGCGGACGCTCCCCGTGAGGAACGCAGCCTCCACCTGAATACCGGAGCCGGAGCTTCGGCAAACGCGCTTCCCGCAGAATGTCACATGTCGGCAACGCGCTGTAGAGACATGTCGACATCTGAGACACGGATCGCCCCTGCGCACACGGGGTCTGACGGGTATTCGGTCCCCGTATCACGCGAATGGCGCAGGTCAGCGATTCGCTCTCCCCGGTGACACCTCGTTCGGGTTTTCGGTCATGCCTCGATGCGGTTGGCCGACCTCAGACGCTGGAAGCTGCGCGCGAGCAGCCGGGAGACGTGCATCTGGGAGACGCCGAGTTCCGCGCTGATCTGCGACTGGGTGAGGTTGCTGTAGTAGCGCAGCAGCAGGATGCGCTGTTCGCGCTCGGGGAGCTGGACCAGCAGGTGCCGTACGAGGTCCCGGTGTTCGACGCCGTCGAGGGCCGGGTCCTCGTAGCCGAGCCGGTCCAGCAGCCCCGGCGGCCCGTCGCCCTCCTGCGCGGCCTCCAGCGAGGTCGCGTGGTACGACCGTCCGGCCTCGATGCAGGACAGCACCTCCTCCTCGGAGATGCGCAGCCGCTCGGCGATCTCACGGGTCGTCGGCGAGCGCCCGAGAGCCGTCGTCAGGTCCTCGCTCGCGCTGGTCACCTGCACCCACAGCTCGTGCAGCCGGCGCGGTACGTGCACGGTGCGGACGTTGTCGCGGAAGTACCGCTTGATCTCGCCGACGACGGTGGGCATCGCGAAGGTCGGGAACTGCACGCCCCGGTCCGGGTCGAAGCGGTCGATGGCGTTGATCAGGCCGATGGTGCCGACCTGGACGACGTCCTCCATCGGCTCGTTGCGGGAGCGGAACCGCGCGGCGGCGTAGCGCACGAGCGGAAGGTTGGCCTCGATGAGCGCCGTACGCACGCGGTGGTGCTCCGCCGAGCCCGGGGCGAGCCCCTTCAGCTCCCCGAACAGCACCTGGGTGAGCGCCCGGGTGTCCGCCCCGCGGCGCTTCTCGGGCGCGGCGGCCTGATCCGCGTCCGGCGGCTGTCCGGGACCCGGCGGTTCCCCGGGCCCCGGCGGCTGAGTGGGCCCCGGCGGCTGTCCGGGGCCCGGGGGCTGGGCGGGCCCCGACGCGCGGCCCGGGCCCGGCGGCCGGCCCGGACCCGGTGGCCGGCCGGGGGGTGCGGGACGGCCCGGGGGGTGGGCCGTGGCCTCGTGCTGGGGCGGCGCAGTACTGGCCGACACGGTCAACGCCACCTCTTCATCGGTCACCCTGCAACGGTCGACTCATCCGTCAAAAGCGGTCATAGCATCACAAGACATGTGCACTGTGTGCAAGCACCGGACAACGCCGTGTTGAGGGATGAACTGCCCATGCCTCGCGTGGGAACCGCGTGGAGGCCGCATGCGAAAGCCCCCCGCCGCGACGGCGAGGGGCAGGGGCGTCCGGGAACGCCCGGACCGGTGCCTCAGAACTCGTAGTCGGCGATCACCCAGGTGGCGAACTCCCGCCACAGGGCGACGCCCGCCTGGTGGTCCGGGTGCTCGGCGTAGCGGCGCAGCGCGTCCGCGTCCTCGAACGCGGAGTTGATGGCGTAGTCGTACGCGATGGGCCGGTCGCTGATGTTCCAGGCGCACTCCCAGAAGCGGATCTCCGGGATCCGGCCCTCCAGCGACTCGAAGGCCTCGACGCCCTTCACGACGCGCGGGTCGTCGCGCTCGACGCCCTCGGCGAGCCGGAAGAGGACCAGGTGTCGGATCATGACTTACCTCCGTTGGCGATCCACGTCATGAAGTCGCCGATGGCTTTGGCGGCGTCGGATATGCCTTGGAAGCCTATCTGGACGTAGTCGGCCGCCTTGGCCGGATCGGTGATGATCACATAGAGGATGAAGACCACGACCACATAGACGGCGATCTTCTTCGCATTCACCGCCATCGCGGCCTCCCCTGTTCGCCCTGTGCCCTCTGCTCCGCCTGTACCGTCGCGCCCGTCCGCGTCCGGCGTGTCGGCGGCGAGTGTAGCCGCCGGTCCGCCGGGGAGATCAAACAGGAAGGGCCCCGTCGTGCGACGGGGCCCTTCTTCAGCGGTAGCGGAGGGATTTGAACCCTCGGTGACTTGCGCCACACTCGCTTTCGAGGCGAGCTCCTTCGGCCGCTCGGACACGCTACCGAGGGAGACCCTACCCCAAGGTGGCCCCTGGTCAGAAATCAGATCCCGGGCTTCGCCGGGCGCACGGAAGGAATCACCGGGCGCGGAAGAAGTCGGTCAGGAGCCGGGCGCACTCCCCGGCGAGGACGCCTTCCACCACTTCGGGCCGGTGGTTGAGCCGCCGGTCCCGTACGACGTCCCACAGGGAGCCGGCCGCGCCCGCCTTCTCGTCGCGTGCGCCGTAGACGACGCGGTCCACGCGGGACTGCACCAGGGCGCCCGCGCACATCGTGCAGGGCTCCAGGGTGACCACCAGCGTGCAGTCGGCGAGCCGCCACTGCCCGGTCGCGGCGGCGGCCCGTCTGAGGGCGAGGACCTCGGCGTGGGCCGTCGGATCGCCGGTCGCCTCGCGTTCGTTGTGTCCGGTGGCCAGGACGGTGGTGCCGTCCGCGGCCAGGACGACGGCGCCGACCGGGACGTCGCCGCCCCGGCCGGCCCGCCGTGCCTCGTCGAGGGCGAGCCGCATCGCGGCCCGCCAGGGGTCCCGGACCGGGTCCGGGTGCGGGACCGGTCGCGGGCCGGTGGTGTCGTTCTCGGTCAGCGGACGGTCTCCAGCACCTCCGAGGCGCCCAGGGCCTCGGCGATCTCGCTGAGCGCGTCCCCGGCCATCGAGCGCAGCTCCTTCTCGGAGACGCCCAGGTCCTCCAGGATCTGCACGTCGCCGACGGGCGCGTGGCGCACCGCCTCGGCGGAGCCGGTTCCCGCGTCGCCGCCGTCGGCCGCGTCGTCGTCCGGTTCACCGTCCTCGGTGCCGTCGAGGTCGAGGGTGTCGAGGTCGGGGGCGTCGTCCCCGGGGCCCCGGCCGAGCAGTTCGTCGGTGAGCAGGATCTCGCCGTAGCTGCTGCGGGCAGCGGCGGCGGCGTCCGACACGTAGATGCGGGGGTCCTCCTCGCCGTCCACCCGGACGACACCGAACCACCCGCCCTCCTGCTCGATCAGCACGAGCACCGTGTCCTCGTCGGGAGAGGCTTCCCGGGCCAGGTCGGCCAGATCCGACAGGGTTTCCACATCGTCGAGCTCCGTGTCGCTCGCTTCCCACCCGTCTTCGGTGCGCGCGAGCAGTGCGGCGAAGTACACCGTGACTCTCCCACTGGTCATAGGTGTGCCGGTTGGGGTTCCCCCCGGCGGAGGTTGCGGGCGGGAGTGCTCCTCCGAGCCCCACCCACTCGGAATCGTGGCAGAAACAAGACGCCCAGGGGACGTCTTCGGCTCCCTGTGTCCGGCAGTTTTCCTCGCAGGTCACGATCGCACCGGTCCCTGCGCCCCGCCGGCGCACACGTCGCCGCCACTCGCGGATCGTACGCGGCCGGTACCCCGGTCGTCTGCGACCACTCACCGCGACACCGGCGTGCCACACGATCTTCCCCCGCCTGCGGCGGCGCGGGTGCCCTGCCCGGCCCGTCCTCCAGGAGCCGGAACCGGCAGCCGGAATCACCAGCGGAACGTGCGCATGCGCATCGCGTGCCGGAGCCTGGCCGCCTTGGCGCGCCGGGGCTGCACGCGGTCGCGCAACTCGCGCGCCTCGGCGAGTTCGCGCAGGAAACGGGCCCGGCGCCGCCGGCGCTCGGCGTCCGTCTCCGGAGCCGTCCGCCCGAGCGGGCCGCCCGCCGCGTCGCCGCCCGTGCCGTCCGCCGGCGCGTCCCGTCCCCGTCCGGCGTCCGGCGGGGGCTGTCCGGCGCCGCGGCCCGGCGTGTCCGGCAGCGCCGGGACACCGGGGAACGCGGCCAGGCCCACAGGGCCGGGATGATCGGCGTGGCCCGGACGGCCGGGCCGGTCAGGAAGGTCAGGCATCGGCACACCACCCTCGTCCGTCCCTCCCACCTTCCCCCGTTCGGGCGATTCGACGCCAGTGAGGGGCCGACAGCGGGCCGGTTACTGTTATGGACATGCGTCTCCACGTCGTCGACCACCCCCTGGTCGCCCACAAACTCACCACGCTGCGCGACCGGCGCACCGATTCCCCGACCTTCCGCCGGCTCGCCGACGAACTGGTCACCCTGCTGGCCTACGAGGCCACGCGGGACGTGCGTACCGAAGCGGTCGACATCAGGACCCCGGTCGCCGGGACCACCGGCGTCAAGCTGTCCCACCCGCGTCCGCTGGTGGTGCCGATCCTGCGGGCCGGGCTCGGCATGCTCGACGGCATGGTCCGGCTGCTGCCGACCGCCGAGGTCGGCTTCCTCGGCATGATCCGCAACGAGGAGACGCTCCAGGCCTCCACGTACGCGACGCGCATGCCCGAGGACCTCTCGGGGCGTCAGGTCTACGTCCTGGACCCGATGCTGGCGACG
>DASTDN010000315.1:0-21066 GCA_035710365.1 Streptomyces sp.
CGAGGGCGGCACCCGCGAGCTGGGCCTGGAGGTGCTGGGCTTCGCCCCCGTCGACGGGGACACGCGGCTGCTCATCGGCCACCAGCGCCGGGGCCGCTGGGAGCCCCTGGTGTGGGACGTGGCCACGGGCGGGCAGACCGACCTCGCGCTGGACCTGCCCGGCGACGTCAGCGCCCAGTGGTACCCGGACGGCGCGGGCCTGCTCGTCGCGCACAGCTTCGAGGCCCGCAGCGAGCTGTTCCGCTACGACCTCGCCCGGGGCGAGCTGGCCCGCATCCCCACGCCCGCGGGCACGGTGTCGGGTGCGACCGCCCGCCCGGACGGCAGCGTGGAGTACCTGTGGTCGTCGGCGGAGCAGCCGCCCACGGTGCGTTCCACCAGCGGCCGGGTCGTCCTCGACCCGCCCGGCATGAGGTCCCCGGGCTCGGTGGCCGTCGAGGACGTGTGGGTGGAGGGGCCCGGCGGCCGCATCCACGCCCTCGTGCAGCGGCCGGCGGGGGCGACGGGACCGCTGCCGACGGTCTTCGACATCCACGGCGGCCCGACGTGGCACGACAGCGACGCCTTCGCCGCGGCCCCCGCCGCCTGGGTGGACCACGGGTACGCGGTGGTCCGCGTCAACTACCGGGGCTCCACGGGCTACGGCCGTGCCTGGACGGACGCGCTGAAGCACCGGGTCGGGCTGATCGAGCTGGAGGACATCGCGGCGGTCCGCGAATGGGCCATCACCTCCGGCCTCGCCGACCCGGACCGGCTGGTCCTCACGGGCGGCTCCTGGGGCGGCTACCTCACCCTCCTCGGCCTCGGCGTGCAGCCGGACCTCTGGACGGTGGGCATCGCGGTCGTGCCGGTCGCGGACTACGTCACGGCCTACCACGACGAGATGGAAGCGCTGAAGGCCATGGACCGCACGCTGCTCGGCGGCACCCCCGAGGAGGTCCCGGAGCGCTTCGAGGCGTCGTCCCCGATCACGTACGTGGAGCGCGTCAAGGCACCGGTCTACATCTCGGCCGGGGTGAACGACCCGCGCTGCCCGATCCGACAGATCGAGAACTACGTCAGACGCCTGGAACAGCAGGGCGCCCTGCACGAGGTCTACCGCTACGACGCGGGCCACGGCTCCCTGGTCGTCGAGGAGCGGATCAAGCAGGTCCGGCTGGAGCTGGACTTCGCGGCGAAGCACCTGGGCCAGGCGTACGCGCCGGGGCTGTGAGGGAGTAGGCGCCGCCCGCGCGCCCCGGGCCGGCGGGCGGCCTCGTCGGCGGAGCGGCGGGCTGCCCTGCCGACGGGGTTGTGGGTTGCCCTGCCGACGGGTTGTGGGTGGCGCCGCGGGCGGGGCGGCGGGTTCTGACCTGTCGGCGGGGCTGCTCTGCCCTGTCGGCAGGGGGCGGTCCGCACCTGTCGGCGGGGCTGCGGTGTCCTGTCGGCAAGGGGCGGTCCGCACCTGTCGGCGGGCCGCACCGCCGACAGGTGCGGCCCGTCGGCAGGCGCGGACCGTCGGCCCTACGCCCGCGTCCGGCCCCCCGTGTCCCCCGCGCCCCGCGTTCCCCGGCGGCCGAGGAGGTCCGCGAGGCCGCGCCGGGTGGCGGCCAGCACCACGCGGTCCGAGGCCCGCAGGACGTACGTGTCGGGCAGGTCCCACACCAGGCCGGAGACCGGGGGCCGCCCGGAGTCGTCGTCGCCGGGCGTGTCCTCCGCGAGGTCCGCGCGCCGGTCCTCGGGCGAGTTCGCGTCCAGCGCCAGCACCCGCCACGCGCCCGCCCGGAACGCCTCGCCCACGGTCCGCCCCTCCAACTGCGCGAGCCCGCCCACGTCCACGGCCGCGAACAGCAGCACCCGGCGCTCGACGGGGATCGCCCCGAGGATCTGGCGCCCCATCATCGCCCCGGCGAACGCGGGCGCCGCCAGGTGGGACACGCTGCGGCTCCGGGTCAGCGCGTGCGGGTGCGCGGCGCGCAGGGTGCGGTACACGGCGGTCGCGAAGTCGTCGTCGTACAGCCGCAGCACCACCCGCAGGTCGGGACGCAGGGAGCGCGCGTACAGCACGGCCTCCAGATTGGTGGTGTCCGCGCTGGTCAGGGCGAGCAGCGAGTGCGCCCGGTGGACCTTGGCGGACTCCAGCACGCCCTCCTGCGTGACGTCGCCCAGCACCACCGGCACCCGCAGCCGCCGCGCCGTGGCCATGCCGCGCGCCTCGGGGTCGGCCTCGACGCACACGACCGGGATGTCCAGCTCCCGCAGCCGGGTCAGGACGCGCGTGCCGATCTTCCCCAGCCCGAGCAGGACGACGTGCCCGCCGAGTCCGCGCGGCGGTCTGCGCAGCGCGGAGGCGCTGCGGAAGGTGCCCAGCGCCTCCAGCACCGCCGCCAGCAGCACCGGCAGCAGCAGCAGTCCGACGAGCCCGGACAGGAGCTGGAGGACCTGGCGTCCCGCGTCCCGGTTCAGGGCGGGGTCGTTGATGCCGAACAGGTCGAGCAGGGTCTCGTACGTGGCGTGCAGGGGGTTGTCGCCCGTGACGACGGTCAGCGCGACGGCGAGCGCGACCACACACGCGACGAGCCCGGCCAGCGACCAGCGCAGCCGCCGCGAGAACAGCGAGGCGAAGGGCGGTACGACGGTGCGCGTGCCCGGCAGGGACGGGCCCGAGTACGACACCTGCTCCAGGACGACGGTGCCGCGCCCGGTGGCCGCCGCCACCGCCGCCGCGTCGGGCAGCAGTCGCGGTCCCTGATCGCCGCTGCCCTCCGAACCGTCCGCGCCGGCCGGGTCGTTGCTCGTCGCGGACAGCAGGGCCAGCGTGCACAGGCCCGGGTCGGCGACCTCGCCGGGCCGCGGCGGGCGACGCTCCACCGCGCGCAGCAGCAGCCCGTCCGTTTGAACGACCTTGCTGGTCCCGGCGACGGCGGTGGCCGCGAGGGCGGGCGCGGCGGTGTCGGCGTCGGACAGCACCGTCGTCGACGCGTCCGCCTCGGGGCCGGTGCCCGGGCCGCTGCCGGAGGCCAGCGCGGCGGCCTGGTCGAGGAGTTCCTCGATGTGCTGGCCCAGGCGGCGGTTGTAGAGGCGCAGGACGAGCCGCAGGCGGGGGTTGAGCCGGCGGGCGGTGAGGGCGGCGCGGATGTTGGTCTCGTCGTCGTCGTACACGAGGGCCAGCGCGGCGGCCCGTTCGACGCCCGCCTCCGCGAGCACGGCCTCCGACAACTCGGCCGCCTCCAGGACCCGTTCGCCGCCGGGGGCGGCCGGTGCCGGGCCGTTGCCGCCGACGCGGCCGACGGCGGCGTTCACCCGGTCGAGCAGCGCCGCGGACGCGGCACGGGCCCGCCCGGCGACCGGCTGCCGGACCCGCCCGGCGACGGGGGGCACGACCAGGGTGACCTGTTCGCCGTACACGCCGCGCAACTCGGCCGCGAGCCGGTGCGCGAGAGCGTCGTCGCCGCACACCACCATGTGCGTCGGCGGGACACGGGGCCCGCCCGGTCCGCCCGCCGCGCCCGTGGCCGGTCTTCCCGCCGCACCCCGTCCGCCCGGCACGCCGGTACCGCCCGGCGCACCGCGTCCGCCACCCGGCCCGCCCGGTGCACCTGGCCCGCCCGGTAATCCCTGACTCGGAACGCTCGCCACGGGGGAGAAGACTGCCTCAGCACGGGGGCGGTTCCAGCAGGACCGTTCCGGCGGGGTGCCGGTGCTACTCGTGTCGCCGCTCGGCGCGGTTGAGGCCGCGGGCGATCTCCTGGAGGATCTCCTGCTCGGACTTCCCGGTCATGCGCCCCATCTGCTGGAGCAGCAGGGCGCACAGGGCGGTGGCCCCGTCGGCCACCTTGTCGAGGTTGCCGTCGGAGGCGCGGCGTTCGGCCATGTACAGGGTCATCAGGTCGTTCCCGGACACGTAGGCGGTCATGGCCTCGATACCGAGCCGCACGCGGTCGTAGTCGTTGGTCGTCACGGGCGCCACGGTTCCACGGGTGCGGGCCGCGGCGCCACCAGGGGCACCGGAGGGGTCGTGGCGAGGACCGGTTACGGGCGTCGCGGGGACGCCGTGCGGGAGTCGGGGGGCGTGGCCCGGGACGCCCCGTACGGGTGTCGTACGGCGGACGGCCGCGAGGAGGCGGCGTGCCGCCCGGGGTCGGGGTGCAGCCCGGGGTCGGGGTGCCGCCCGGGCCGGGGTGCCCTGCCCCCGTCTCGGGGTGTGCAGTCAGGTGCGGGGTTCCGTCAGGTTCGGAGTGCCGTCGGCTTCGGGGCGCCTCAGGGATGCTGTCCGGGCCGGTAGGACCCGGCGGGCTGCTGGGTGATGACGTTCCCGCGGTTGAACGCGTTGATGAGGGCGATGGAGCACACCAGTGCGCCCATCTGTTCCTCGTCGAAGTGCTTGGCGGCGCTCTCCCAGATCTCGTCCGCGACGCCCCGCCCGTCGGCGAGTCGGGTGCCCTCCTCCGTGAGCGCCAGGGCGGCGCGCTCGGCGTCGGTGAAGACCGTGGCCTCGCGCCAGGCCGCGATCAGGTGGAGGCGGGTCGAGTCCTCCCCGGAGTGCGCGGCCTCCTTGGTGTGCATGTCGACGCAGCCGCTGCAGCCGTTGATCTGGCTGGCGCGGATGTTCACGAGGTGGCGTGTCGAGGCCGGCAGAGTCGAGGCCGAGAGGGTCTTTGCCGCCGCGACGATGTGCTTGACGAACTGGGTCGTCACCGGGCTGGCGAAGAGGTTCATCCTTGGTTCCATGCGCGCTCCTGTGGGGTATCGGTCGGTGCATTCCCTTGGACGGAATGATCTCGGCAAAGTGTGACATGGCAGGCATGTGTATGGCTGTATGTCCGGAAAAGGCGCAGAGGCGGCGTACGCCGACACGGTGCCGGAGTACGCCGCCCGGGGGAGGGGACGGGAACGAGGGTGCGGCGGGGAGCCGCTGCGCGCTGCCGGACTACGCCGGATCGCGATCGAAAACGGACTTGGACCAGAAGGAGCCGAGCAGGGTGAGGCCGAGGCACCAGGCGACGGCGAGCCACCCGTGATGGCCGATCCCGTGGCCGAGCAGCAGCCCGCGCAGCGTCTCGATGGCGGGGGTGAAGGGCTGGTACTCGGCGATCGGCCGGAACCACCCCGGCATCGCGTCGACCGGCACGAAGGCGCTGGAGACGAACGGCAGGACGATGAGCGGCAGCGCGTTGTTGCCGGCGGCCTCCGCGTTCGGGCTGACCATGCCCATGCCGACGGCGATCCAGGTGAGCGCGAGGGCGACGAGCGCGAGCAGCCCGAGCGCGGCCAGCCATTCGAGGGGCGTGGCGGCCACGGACCGGAAACCGACGGCCACCGCGACCGCCCCCACGAGGACCACGCTGACGAGCGACTGGAGCACGCTGCCGACGACGTGCCCGACGAGGACGGACGGCCGGTGGATCGCCATGGTGCGGAACCGGGCGATGATCCCCTCGGTCATGTCGTTGGAGACGGACACCGCGGTCCCGACCACGGTGCCGCCGATGGTCATCAGGACGATGCCCGGCACCAGGTAGGCGACGTACTCGGAGCGGTCCGCGCCGCCGCCCGAGATGCCCGCGCTCATCACGTCGCCGAAGACGTACACGAAGAGCAGCAGCAGGACGACGGGTGTGAGCAGCAGGTTCAGGGTGAGGGACGGATAGCGCCGGGCGTGCAGGAGGTTGCGGCGCAGCATCGTGGACGAGTCGCGCAGCGCGAGCGCGAGGGAGGCGGAACTCATCGGGCTTCCTCCTGTGGTGCCGGGGCGGCCGGGGCGGCGGTGCCGCCGGTGAGGGCGAAGAACACGTCGTCGAGGTCGGGGGTGTGCACGGTGAGCTGGTCGGCCTCGACCCCGGCGGCGTCGAGTCGGCCGAGGAGGGAACGCAGCTCCCGCTGACTGCCGCCGCTGGGGATCTGGAGGGTGAGCGCGTCGTCGTCCCGGGCGGCTTCGCGCAGGGCGTCGGCGGCGGTGCGATGGGCGGCCGGGTCGGAGAAGCGCAGCCGGACGTGCCCGCCGGGCACGATCCGCTTCAGCTCGTCGGCGGTGCCCTCGGCGACGATCCTCCCGCCGTCGAGTACGGCGATGCGGTCGGCGAGTTCGTCGGCCTCGTCCAGGTACTGGGTGGTCAGGAAGACGGTGACACCGCCGCTGACCAGTTCCCGGACGATCTGCCACATGGTGTGCCGGGACCGCGGGTCGAGCCCGGTCGTCGGCTCGTCCAGGAAGATGATCCGGGGACCGCCGACGAGGGTCATGGCGATGTCGAGGCGCCGCTTCATGCCGCCGGAATAGGTGGAGGCGGGCCGCCCGGCGGCGTCGGCGAGGTCGAACCGCGCGAGCAGGTCACGCGCGACCCGCCGCCCTTCCTTCCTGGGCAGATGATGCAGGTCCGCCATGAGGAGCATGTTCTCCTCGCCGGTGATGAGCCCGTCGACGGCGGAGAACTGCCCGGTGACCCCGATGACGGCGCGGGCGTCCTGCGCGTGGGTGGCGAGGTCGTACCCGCCGACGCGCAGCTCGCCGCCGTCGGCCCGGACGAGGGTGGACAGCACCTTGACGACGGTGGTCTTGCCCGCGCCGTTGGGCCCGAGCAGCGCGAAGACGCTTCCGGCGGGGACGCGCAGGTCGATGCCGTCGAGGACGGTCGTGCCGCCGTACGCCTTGCGCAGCCCGACGGCGGAAACGGCGTCGGAAACGGTGGCGGGCACGGAGGCGGGGGCGGAGGCGGGCGCGGGGGACGACCCCGACTCTGATGTGGGCATGACAGATCCAGGCATGGGCTCTCCCTTTCGGAGGCCGGCGGGACGGGTGACGGAGCAAGACGGTGGGGAGGTGCGGGCCGCCCGGCGCGGTGTCCGGGATTCCGGCCGCCGGAGCGCCGGAGCGACGGGGCAGCGGGGCGCTGGGGCGACGGAGCAACAGAGCAACGGGGCGGCGGGCGCGGTGCCTGCCTCAGGCCCGGGATCCCGCCGCGCCGGAGCGGCGGGTGGGCGGCGGGGCGCCCCGGGCCCGGGCCCGGGACCGACTACCGGGCGCGCAGGACGTCGATGCTGCCGAACCGGGTCCGGGCCCGGACCTTGACGGTGTCCCCGTCCTCCCCGGCCCCCTCGGGACCGTCGGAGGCGGTGAGCGTGTTGCGCACCTGCCCGTGACCGGAACGGGCGTCGAGCCAGGCGGCGGTCCCCTCGCGGATGCCGACCTCGATGGCACCGAACGAGGTCTCCAGGTGCACGGTGCCGCGCGCCACGTCGGCGACGCGCAGGGCGCCGTGGGCGGTGGTGGCGGTGACGGAGCTCTCGGCGCGCGCGATGTCGATGTCGCCGTTGGCGCCGCTCACCCGCAGGTCCCCGACGGCGGTGCCGACGGTGGTGGAGCCGTGCGAGTTCTTCAGGACGGCGGGCCCGTCGAGGGTGCCGAGGCGCATGCTGCCCGAGCTGGAGGTGATCTCGGCCATGCCCTCGACGTGGTCGACGGTGATCGAGCCGTGGGAGGCGGTGAGCTGGAGCGGCCCGGTGGTGCCGAGGCGCACGTCACCGGAGGACGTCTTCACCCGGACCTCGCCGAGCCGTCCTTCGCCGAGCACCTGGGCCCAGGCGCCGGTCACGTCGACGCGCGAGCCCGTGGGCAGTTCGACCGTCACGTCGACGGTCCCGGTCCGCCCGATGAGGTAGCGCTGCTTGGGCGTCCTGACGGTCAGGACGCCGCCCGCGTACGTGACCTCGGTCTGGTCGGCGGCCCGTACGTCCTGGTCCTTTTTCGGGTCGCGGGGCCGCACGTCGACGACGGTGTCGAGGCGGTCGCCCGCGGTGATCAGCAGGGAACCGGCCTCCACGTGAGCCGTGGCCGAGATCGGTTCGGGTGTGTCGAAAGAAGGCATGGCTGTCCCGTCCTCTTGGGTCTTCGGGGCGTCCCTGCTGGTGGGACGCGGGGTGCATGGTCAGTACGAGGTGAACGGACCGGAGTGCGCGAGGCCGGCGAACGGTGAACCGGGTGCGGTGGACGCCGGGGTCAGCGCACCCATCCGGTGAAGCTCTGCCCGAAGGCGTGGGTCTTCTCCGCCGTCCGGGGCCGGGCGCCCCCGTCGACCGCCGCCGACACGGCACGCACGAGCCACGCGTTGACGGACAGGCCCTCCCGGCTCGCCGCCTCCTCGGCACGCGCCTTGAGGTGGGCGGGCAGACGCAGGTTGACCCGCGCGGTGCCGCCCTCGTCTCCTTCGGCCGCGGCCCTGACGGACTCGGCCGGCGGAACCGGCACCGTGACGTCCCCGGCATCACCGGGCGGCGGCGTCACCACGAAGTCGGGGTCGAGCCCGCGCAGCCGTACGTCGACCGACCCGGGCGCGAGGTCCCGGGTGATCTCGTCCATCGCCGCGGAGAGCACGTTGAGCATGGTCAGCCGCGCCGCGGACTCCAACGGGGCGGTGAGCCTCTCGGCAAGCGCCCGAGCCTCGTCACCGCCGGCTTCGGCGGCCACCGCCAGCTCTCGGCGGAGGGTGTCGACATAGGGGGTGAGGTCCATGACGCCATAATGGCACCATAATGATGCCATGCACAACCGCTGCCGTGGTGCTCTTGGGTTGCACTCGGCCCGATACCGCTCTGAACTGCGGAAACGCCGTGACATTGGCGGCGTGGAGAAGGGTCTCACCGGCACGTCAGAGGGCCGACGTCATCCGGCTTGGCTCAGAGTGGCACCATGTGGCACCACGTGGTGTCGTGCAACCTGCCCGCCCGCACACCCGCCCACCTGCTCAGCCGGCCGTCCGCAGGGGGCTCTCGTCCAGGTGGTCGCGGCAGCCCCGGCAGCGTCCGGGGACCGTGGCGCGGAAGGCCCGCTCGCACCCGTCGCAGGTCTGGAAGGGCAGTACGGCCGGGCGGGCGACGACCGGGAGCGGCGGAGGCGTCGGCAGCGGCGTCTCCCGCAGCCGGAAGGCGAGAATCCCGGCCGGACGCCCCCGGAACCGTTCGGGCAGGCGCGTCGTCAGCAACTCGGTGATCTCCCGGCCCCCGACCCCGGCCGCCAGCCACTCACCGACGGCGGGCGCCAGCCGAACGGCTTCCCGCGCGGACAGGACGAGCCGCGGATCGGCCCGACGCAGACCGCTCAGCACGGCGAGGGCCTCCGGGTCGGCCTCGGCGAGCGCGGGAGCAGGCCGCTCGGGCGGATCGTCGGTTTCCTCGGAGCTGTCGGGCTCCGGGGGCTCCGCGGGCTGCACGGGCTCCTCAAGGCCCCCGGGCCCGTCCGGACCGCCCCCCGAACCCCCGCCCGGAACGTCATAGAAGAAGGTACGGGTACGAATTTGCCCCGAGGCCAGCCGCTCCCGCCGACGCTCCAGAAATCCGGCGGCTTCCAGTTCCCGGAGAGCCCGGGAGATCAGGATCTCTCCCTCGCTGAAATGCCGGCAGAGGGCGGAAATACTGACGGGCGCACCGTCGGGCAGTGAGGAGATGTAGGCCGCTACACCGACCGTGACGGCACTGCCGCGCCGCTGGGCGAGGGCATTGGAGAGCACGGTGAAATCGGCGGCGAGCCGGGTGCGTACGTGGATCACCCCGGAGGTCGGAACTCCGGCGTCGGCGCGCAGGCGCGCGTTAGACTGCGAGACAGCCATTGGGAAGGGTCGCTTCCTGATCGGTCAGGCCCTCGATCGGGATGCCAGTCCCGGCCGGGGGCCGTATTCGTTTGGGATCGTGCCGCGGAACTTGTCTGAGGATGTGCCGCGAACGTAACCGCCGCCGTCCCACCCCTGCAAGCCGGTCACCCGCACGGGTGACGCGGGCCTTCCGGCCGGGGAGGGTGGGAGGGCGGGTAGTTCTTTCTCCCGGTTCTTTCAGGAGGCCCCCGCGCCGCCGGACCCTCGCGAACAAGGACCCGGTACTCCCGGAGCCCGGACGCCGACCGCCCCCCGGCCGCCTCGGCGGCGGTGCCTACCGGGCTCTCAACTCACCTATGAAGGCGGCCCAGGAGCCGGAGCCGAAGCGCAGCGCGGCACCGTGCGGGACCTTGCTGTCACGGACGCGGACGACGGTCCGGAACCCGTCGGCCACTTCCACGCAGTCGCCCCCCGCCTGATTGCTGTAACTGCTCTTGCGCCAGGCGACGTCGTTCGGATCGGGTCGGGAGATTCGCGCCACGGTAGTTGCCCTCCATCGTTGACCGGATCACATCGAGTGACATGAGCGGGGGCAGGGCTGCCGCCCGCAATCGATCGTAAATCACCCTGTAGCGACCGACGTTGATCGGTTCTTCGATGAGTTGGCCGTAGTCGGCACCCTCGGTGTAGACGATCTCCGAGCCGTCCGGCATGACGAGGACCGTCAGCGAACCTCCCATGGCCTCGTGCCCGCCTTGATCGAACGGGAGTACTTGCACGGTGATGTGCCGTTCCGTGGCCGCATCGAGCAGGCGTGTCAGTTGCTTGCGCATCACCGCGTGACCGCCGATCGGACGCCTGAGTACCGCCTCGTCCAGGATCACGCACAGTTCTGGACGGTCGGGGGAACTCAGCCGTCCTTGCCGTCCCATGCGAGCCGTGACGCGTTCCTCCAACTGCTCTCCGTCGGTCAGCAGGGCATCCAGGCTCAGGACCGCCCGTGCATAGTCCTCGGTCTGCAACAGTCCGGGCACCACATGAGCCGCGTACTGCCGGAGGCAGACGGCCGTCTCGGAGTACTCCATGAACCTGCGGGACCAGTCGGGAAAGGCCTCCCGGTACACGTAGGGCCATAACTGGACCAGTAATTCGTCCGCGTCCAGGGCCGCGTCAAGGGCGCGGGCCAGGTCCAGGGTCGGCTTGGCCCCGGAGGCCCGCTCGATCTGGGTGATCCGCGTGCTCACCACGTGGGTCCGGGCGCCGAGTTCGGCCTGGGTCAGCCCCGCCGCGAGGCGGAGCCTGCGTACGCGCGCACCGAACAGGGCCGCCATCGACGCACCGGGATCAATTGCGTTGGCCAAAGCGTCACTTCCGTTCCTTACGACCAGAAAAGTAAGGCTGTGTCACCTGTCGAGCGTAGAGGGACCGGACGACCCTTGAGTGCGGAACGTAACGATAGGTGCGCGTACGTCACTGAGAGGTGGACGTGGGCACCTGAGCGGAAAGAAGCGACCCACCCGTGCGGACAGAAGCGACACCCCCCACGACCGAACGCGAACTCCTCGCTCGCAAGGGGCAGTTCCCCGCCAGCCCGAAGGGCGCCCGACTGGCACGCCGTCTGGCCACGGGATGGATGGAGGAGTGGGGCTACCCGCCGTCGTCGGACGTGTCCGGCACGGTGGCGCTCGTGGTCGGTGAACTCGTGGCGAACGCCGTGCGGCACGGCCGCGTCCCCGGACGCCGGTTCGGCCTCGGTCTCACCCTCGACCCGACGGCCGGAAGCCTCCGGGTCGAGGTCTCCGACGCCGCCACGGCGAAACGCCTCCCCCGGGCCGTCCCCTCGGCGGCGCCCGAGGGCGAGTCCGGCCGGGGCCTGCTCCTGGTGGACACCCTGGCCACTCGATGGGGCTGGACGCCGAGGGACCCACTGGGCAAGACGGTGTGGGCGGAGGTGTGTCTGGAGGACGCGACGTGACGGCTCGGGCGGACGACATGCGGGCCGCGGTGCCGCGCCGTCACTGGCTGTGGCGTCCAAGGCGGGTTCGACGTACCGCACTTGGGCGCGGCAGGACCGTGTCCGTCCCGGTCGTGTCGGAGGGCCGACGGATGACCGGGTACGAGACCGACGTACCGAAGTGGTCGCGGTAGTCGCTTTGTTGTCCGTTTGAGACGGTCCGGTCGCCGCTTCTCTGCTACTTCTGTACCAGGGGAGAGGCGGGCTTCCGCCCGCGACAGCGTGCGCAGCGCTGCTTGAGGGGGACAGACGTGAAGACGACACCACGAGCCGCGGTCATCGCCGGGGAACAGGACGCGGTGCACCGCGCCTACGACTGCTACGAAGCCCGCCTTGCCGAACTGAGCGGGCAGACGGCGGCCACGGCAGCCGCGACCGGCAAGGACAGCATCGCCGTCCGCAAGGGGGCGGAGGCGACGGCGGAGAGTTACGGCGGCCTCGACGGGGAGGCCCTGGTCATCAGCCGGGTCGACGTCCAGGACGCCGGGGACGCGGAGGCGGAGACGTTCTACGTCGGGCGTCGGCAGGTGTTCGACCCCGAGAACCGGGACCAGGTGGTCGTCAGTTGGACGACGCCGCTCGCGGTCCACTGGCACAACGCACTCCCGGAAGCACCCGGCGAGGTGCTGCTGCGGCGGCAACTGCGCTGCACCGGCCGGACGGTCGAGGACTACCGCGACGAGATCACCCGGGGCCGGGCGCCCCGGACCGGTGAGTTACCCGCCGCGCCGCCGACGCCCGAGGACGAGGCGGCCGTACCGGAACCGGCCGCCACCGGGACCGCCGCACCGGCCGGTACCCAGCCCGGCCCGACGGCACCGGACACCCAGCCCGGCTCGACGGCGCCGGACACCCAGCCCGGCTCGACGGCGCCGGACACCGCACCCGGCGACCGGACCGGTGAGGAACAGCCCGTACGGCCCCGGCCGGGACCGCCGTCACCGCGTGACGTCTCGCCCCGGCGGCCGAGGAAGCCCCAGCCGGTCGACGACTTCCTGCTCCAGGAGCTGCGCAGGTCCCGCAGCGGCCGGATGAGGGACATCGTCGAGACGATCCGGCGCGACCAGATGGCCCTGGTCACCGGCTCCCCGGCAGACATCCTCGTCATCCAGGGCGGACCCGGAACGGGCAAGTCCGCGGTGGGTCTGCACCGCGTGACCTGGCTCGTCAACAACGACCACTTCCGCGCCCAGGACATCCTGGTCGTCGGACCGCACCAGAACTTCCTCGACTACGTCGGCCGGGTCCTGCCCACCCTCGGCACCCGCAACGTCACCGCGGTCCAGTCGGCCCGGCTGTGGGAGGGGGAGATCCGCGGCACCGACACGATCGCCGCGCAACTGGTGAAGTCCGACGAACGCATGGCGGCCGTCCTGCGGCGGCGGGTGGAGAGCGAGTGCCGCCCGGAGGCCCTCGACGCCCTGGTCTCCGCCCCCTCGCACGCCCAGGACGAGGCGGCCTTCGTCGTCACCGTGGGCAGCCTGGCCCTCCGGCTGCCGCGCTCGGAGGTGCTCGGTCTCCTCCAGGACGCCCGCGACGGCGCCGGGGCGTACCGCGTGCGCAGGGACCGTTTCCGCACCCTGCTGGTCGACCGGCTCCTGGCCGAGCTGGCACGGATCGCCCCGCGCCGCAGCCGGGACCGCACCGTACGCCGCGACCTGGAACGCAACCGGCAGGTCACGGCCCTCGTCGAGCGGACGTGGCCCGCGCTGAGCCCCGAAGAGGCACTGCGCAGCCTGCTCGACTCACGCGGCAGGCTCGGCGAGTGCGCGGCACCGGACTTCGACGAGGAGGAGCAGGCCGCCGTCCACCGCCCCAGGGCGGACAACGCGGACGGCGAACCCTGGACCCGGGACGACCTGGTCTGCCTGGAGGAACTGCGGTTCCTGCTCGCCGGTGAGACGCCGCAGCGGTACCGGCACATCGTGGTCGACGAGGCCCAGGACCTCACCCCGATGCAGGCCAGGTCCCTGCGCAGGCGCTGCCCGACCGGCTCCATGACGGTGCTCGGCGACCTGGCCCAGGCCACCGGCCCGCACGCGTACCCGAGCTGGGACCGGCTGGGCGCCCTCCTCTCCGACGACGGGGACTGGCGGGCGGAGACCCTCGACACCAGCTACCGGGTACCCGCGGAGATCATGGGATTCGTGGCTCCCCTGGCCCGTGCCGTCGCACCCGCGCTGCCCCGCCCGCGGGCCGTACGAGCGGCCGGCGGGGACGCGGTCCGGCTCGTCCCGACGACCCCCTGGAGCCTTCTGGAGGAGGCCACCGCCCGCACGGCCCGGCTCGTCGGCACGGACGACGGACGGTCCCTGCGGTCGATCGCGGTCGTCGTACCCGACGACTCCGACTGGCTCGACGAGGTTCGCCGGCGCGTGGATCGCGTGGACGGCATGACCGAGGAGATGCTGCGCACGGTGTCCGTGCTGCCCGCCGCGCAGGCCAAGGGCATGGAGTTCGACCACGTCCTCGTCCTGGAACCGTCGACCATCGCCGACCGCGGACCGGCCGGACTCCGGCAGTTGTACGTCGCGCTGACGCGGAGCACGCAGACGCTGACCGTGCTGCACACGACCCCCCTGCCCCGGGAACTGGCACCCGTCGGCGAGGACGACGTCACCCCCGCGCCTTCCGCTTCCCCACCCGAGCCCTCCGCTTCCCCACCCGAGGCCCCGGGTTCCTCACCCGAGGGCCCGGGCCGGGCCGCATCCGGGGAACGTGGTCGGGGCTCCGGGGAGGCTGGTCCGGTCTCCGTCTCCGGGGCCGTCGGCCCGGTCTCCGAGGAACTTGGTCCGGCCTTCGGGGCTCCCGGCCCGACCCTCGGGGCCGTCGGCCCGGTCTCCGGGGCGGAGGCCTCCGGCACGCCGGACCGTGCCGGAGCCCAGGGCGCTGCGGAGGTGCCGGTGGGCGCTTCGGCCCAGGGTGCTGCGGAGCTGCCGGTCGGAACCTCGGTCAAGGTGCGCGTGCTCGGTCCGGGCCCGGGGGCCCACTGGAAGGTCGCGGCTGTCACTCCGCCGACCGAGCGCACCCTGCTGCTCGTGTCCCGGCACGGGGACCCCGTGCCGAAGACCGGTGCACGGCTGGACGCCTGGGTGACCCGCAACGAGGGCCCGGTGAGCCTCGTAGCGACCGGTGACTTCGGCCGCAAGCCCGTCAGCGCCCGGATGGCACCGCGCTATCTGGGGGCGCTCGGAGCGTTCCGGGACATCATCGAGGGGGGCGACACGGCCCCGCCCGGCACCGCGGAACGCCTCACGGAGCTGAAGAACATGGCGGACCAGTGCCTGCGCCGGAAGCGGCCCGACTGGCTCCACGTATGGCGCCTGCTGGGCTCCGCGGACCGCGAGCGGCTCGTAGCCCTGGCGGACCTCGCCCAGCGGACACGCCAGTCGGTCACGTCGCAGGCTCCCGGCCTGCGGACGGCCCTGGCGGCCGACCCGTCGTTCGTCCTGTGGGCCGGTCCCCTGGAGCGCGCCCGGGAGGAACTGTCCCGGCAGTTCGACAGCGAGCCGTCCCCCGACCCGGACACCACGAACGACCCCGCACCGCCCGGCCGCAGCCCCGCCGGACCGACGGGCGCCGAGCACGACAGCCCCGCCGGGCCGGCGGGCGCCGAGCACGACACCGCACCCGGGACCGGCGGACCGCTGTCACCGGGACGCCAGACGCCGGACGAGCAGAAGGACACCACCTCAATGAACCTGTCGGCTCCTACCGGCACCCCGGCACTCCCGGTACTCCAGGAACCCTCGGAACCCTCGGAACCCGAGTCCGCCGAGCCGCCCGAGGAGCCGGCCCACGCCGGGTCGCTCGCAGAGGAACTGGCGCTCGCGGCGCAGACGGACAGGGAGTGCAACACCCACGAAGCGGTGCGTCACGAACTGAAGGCCGCTCTCCTCAGGGCCGGCCTGCGTCCCTCGGATTCCCCGGCGGCCGACGTGATCGTGGACGGCCCGAAGGGACTCGTCCTGTACGAGATTCTCGGTGCGGGCCGCTCCTCGTACGCGGACCTGCGCGCAGCCGCCGCCCGCCTCATGGAGATCGAGCACGTCGAACCCCGCACCGTCGGTCAACGCTGCCTGGTCCTGTCCGAACCGCCCACGGACACCTGGGCGGCGGACGCACTCCGAGACGTCTTCGGAGTGCGCACCGTCTGGAAGACCACCGACGGGTGGGAGGGCCCCGACACCCGCATGGCCCTCCACCTCCCGGACTGAGGCGCTCGAAGACCCGGACGACGGCAGAGGCGGGAGCGGCCACCGAGAGGGCGACGGAACCCGGCCGCTCACGTCTCCCCGCCCCCAGCGACAGCCCAAGCGACCGGGGGCGGAGGCCGGGCGTGCCCCGGCTACGGGGGCCGTGGGCACGCGCGTGCGGGGAGACACGGCCGCGGCATCCTCCGTTCGGGCCAAAGTGATTCAAGGGCGCGAACGTGATCGCCGACTTCCCGGGAGGGCATGCGGACGGCAGTCCCGCCGCCCGTCGCCCCCTCCCGGAAAGGAAACGTCCATGCGAAGCATTCGAGCCCTGCTGGTGGGACTTGCGGCAGGCTCCCTGGCACTCGGCACGGTCACCGTCTCCCAGGCCGCCGACTGGCAGCGCCCGTGGATCCAGTCCTCCAGGCTCGGCGACCACCTCGACGACCGGTACGCGGACACTCCGTTCGCGCGGCAGAACGGCGACGACGTCGAGAACACCAACGACTCGTACAAGATCGAGAACGGGTGCAAGGGCGAGACCTTCGGCTACTGCACTCAGAAGGTCAATTTCAGCCCCACCCTCATCGGTGACATCTCACTCCTGAACGGCATCATCGGCGGAAACGGAACCAACGGCTCCAGTGGCAGCTCGGGCAGCTCCGGAGGTTCGAGCAGCGGGTCGAGCGGATCAAGCGGGTCGAGCGGCAGCTCGGGAAGTTCGGGCAGCTCTGGCGCGTCGAGCAGCGGATCGAGCGGATCGAGCGGCAGCTCCGGGAGTTCGGGCAGTTCCTCGGGCATGGGCAGCTCCGGAGGTTCGAGCAGCGGATCGAGTGGCAGCTCGGGTGCGTCCAGCGGCGGGACCGGCGGCGGTTCGAGCAGCGGAACCAGCGGCGTCTAGGACGGCAGCGGGCCCGGCCAACCGCGGCCCCGGCCGTCCGTTCGACACGGCTCCCTGAGACCCAAGGGGCCCGGGGCCCGTGCGGTGGACACCGCGATCACCGCACGGGCCGCAGACACGAGGAGCACGATGGCAGAGCCCAGGGGAGCGACGGGAAGCACGGTCCCTCTCTCCCGCAGCGAGACCCGGACGCCCGCATCCGGACCCGCCGCCGTCCCCCAGCCGGCAGGCGCGGCCCGAGGCCGCCCCCCGGCCGTCCACCCGCCCTCCGAGTCCCCGCCGCCCTGGTCTCCGTGGGCGTCGGCGGGACTGGCGGTGGCCGCCGTCGTCCTGGGGGGCGCCCTGCTCCTGCACCTGACCATGATGTTCCTGCATCTCGCTCCGCCGAACGCCGTCTCCCTGGAACAGAAGGAACGGATCGCCGGGTACGTCCAGCCCGAGTTCGGACAGGACTGGAAGCTGTTCGCGCCGAACCCCCTCCAGCGCAACGATGCCGTCGGCGTCCGCCTTCGGACCTCCTCGCGCCGTGCGGGCGGCCGCACCTCGGAATGGATCAACCTGACCGCGCGTGACATCGCCCGGATCAAGGGCAACCCGCTGCCCAGCCACGTGCACCAGAACATGCTCCGCCGCGCCTGGGACACCTACGTGCAGACGCACACCGAGAACGACAGGCCCGACGGGCCGCGGGGCGAGCTGGCCTCCGTCCACCTGAAGCGGGTCGTGCTGCAACGTCTGGGGCGTCAGTGGCGGGGTGAGTCCGTCACGGCCGTGCAGGTGGCGTGCCGTCACACGGTGGTGCCACCGCCCGCCTGGAGCAAGGAGAAGGTGCCGGACACCACCACGTACCGCGTACTGCCGTGGTGGAGCGTGACCGACCAGGACTACCGTGGGCTGTGACATGGGCACCGTGTTCTCGACGGCCAACGACCGGCCCACGGCCGCCGCTCCGTCAGCCGCCCCCGGCAGCGGGCGCCGCCGGCTGCCGCGGATCGCGGACTTCCTGTGCACGACGCGGGCGCCGTACCAGGCCGCGGTGTTCCGCATCGGACTCGCGGCCGTCCTCCTCGCCTTCCTGCTCCGGGAGTGGCCGCACCGCCGGGTGCTGTGGGGGGACCGCAGTCCCCTCTCCCACGACCTGGCGCTCACCCTGGGGGCCCAGGAGAAGACCTTCAGCCTCCTCCACTGGTCGGGCGGGAGGCTGTGGTTCGAGACCGTCTACCTCGTCACGGTCCTGGCGGTTCTGGCCGTGCTCGTGGGCTGGCGCACCCGGACGGCGACGGTGGTGCAGATGGTCGGCGTTCTCTCCCTGGAAAACCGCAACACCCTGGTGGGCGACGGTGGCGACAACATCGTCCGGATCATGGTGATCTACCTGGTGTTCACGAGCTGCGCCCAGGTGTGGGCGCTGGACGCCCGGCGGGCCCGCAGCCGCGGCCCCGTGGCGCCGCACAGCCCCGGCGTCGACCGCACAGGGATGATCCTCTGGTTCGCCACCGGCCTCTTCCTCCTGGTGGGCTTCGGACTTCCCACCGAGGTGGGCTGGCCACTCGTGCTGTTCCTGCTCTGGGCCGCACACGGGCTCGGGTACGCGGTGCGCCGCAGGGGCCCCGGACACGAGGCGGCCCGGTTCCTGGACGCCTGCACGGCCATGCTGCACAACTGCGCCGTACTGATGATCGCGGTGCAGGTGTGCCTGGTGTACGCGACCGCCGGCTGGTACAAGATCCACGGATCGCGGTGGCAGGAGGGAAGCGCCCTCTACTACGCCCTGCACCTGGACTACTTCACACCGTGGCCCGCGCTCTCCCACGCCCTGGCCGGCAGCACGGTGCTCGTGCTCGCGCTGACGTACGCCACCGTGATCCTCCAGGTCGCCTTCCCCTTCACCCTGGCCAACCGAAGGGTGAAGAACGCCCTGATCGCGGTCATGATCGGCGAGCACCTGGCCATCGTCGCCGTACTGGGCATCCCCCTGCTATCCCTGGCCATGGTGGTCTGCGACGCACTGTTCCTGCCCACGGCGTTCCTCCTCGCCCTGAGCCGCTGGTGCACCAAGCAGACCCACCGACTCATCCCCGCCGCGCGAGTACCAGCACCCACCTGACAGGTCCGGCCGAAGAGAAAACACCACCCGGGGACCGACGGGAACCCACCCGCCCCGACACCTCCCCGCCCCGGCCCCGGCCACGACCGGCCTCCACCGCCGGGGCACTCAAGGGGCCAGCCACTCAACAAAACAGGGCACCTACCGAAATCGGTAGATGCCCTGCTCTGATATTTCTCTGTCGGGGTGGCGGGATTTGAACCCACGACCTCTTCGTCCCGAACGAAGCGCGCTGCCAAGCTGCGCTACACCCCGATGTCGCTGCTTGTCGCGGCGACGTCGTTTACTTTAGCCCACCGGTGGCGAGAGACGAAATCCGGTTTTGCCGGGGCCGTCGGCCGGGCGGGAAGGCCCCGAGCACCAGGCGGGCGAGGGCCCGTCGACCGGGCGGGAACACCACGGTCGGCAGGAGACGGAAGGGGCCCAGTCGGGCCCGGCCCGGCCGGTCGTCGGGGAAGCGGCGGGCCTACTCCTTCGCCACCAGCGTCAGCAACGTGGCCTCCGGCGGGCAGGCGAACCGCACCGGCGTGTACCGGTTCGTGCCGCAGCCGGCCGACACATGGAGGTACGACGTACGGCCCTGAGCCGTATGGGTGGAGAGGCCCTTCACCCGCTCCGTGTCCAGGTCGCAATTGGTGACCAGCGCGCCGTAGAACGGGATGCACACCTGGCCGCCGTGGGTGTGGCCGGCGAGGATCAGCGGGTAGCCGTCGGCCGTGTACGCGTCGAGAACCCGCAGGTAGGGAGCGTGCACGACGCCCATCGAGAAGTCCGCGTCCGGTGACGGTCCGCCCGCCACCTCCGTGTAACGGTCCCTCTTGATGTGGGGGTCGTCCAGGCCGGTCAGCTCGATCGACACGCCGTCGATCTTGAGGGTGCCGCGGGTGTTCGTGAGGTTCAGCCAGCCGGCGGAGTCGAAGCCGTCCCGCAGGTCCTCCCACTGGATGTGCACCGCGGCGACGGCCGGGGGGTTGCCGTTCAGGCCGTGGCGGCCCTGGGCCTTCTCCAGCAGGTAGCGGACGGGATTGCGCAACTGGGGGCCGTAGTAGTCGTTCGAGCCGAAGACGTACGCGCCCGGGAACTCCATCAGCGGGCCCAGCGCGTCCAGGACCTCCGGGATGCCCTCGGTGTCGGAGAGGTTGTCGCCCGTGTTGATCACGAAGTCGGGGCGCAGGCCGGCCAGTGAGCGCAGCCAGCGCTGCTTCTTGCGCTGTCCGCCGACCATGTGGATGTCGGAGACCTGGAGTACGCGCAGGGGCCGCATCCCGGGTGGCAGGGCGGGGATCGTCACCCGCCGGAGGCGGAAGGAGCGGGCCTCGAAACCCGCCGCGTAGACCAGACCGGCGGCGCCGGCCGCCGCCAGGGACAGAGGAACTCCGTATCGCGCGCGCATACGTCCATCGTGTCAGACAGCGCCAACTGCCGTTTCCCGCAGCCCGTCACGGCTCGTCACGGCCCGTCCGGGCCCCCTCCCGAAATCCATGAGCCGCTCCGCCACCGCACCTGCGACAATCGGCCCCATGACCACGCTCAAGTCGAAGCTTCAGGAAGACCTCAACGCCGCGATCAAGGAGCGCGACGAGCTGCGCTCCTCCACGCTCCGGCTGACGCTCGCCGCGATCACCAAGGAGGAGGTCGCGGGGACGCAGAAGCGCGAGCTCTCCGACGACGAGGTCCAGAAGGTGATCGCCCGCGAGGCGAAGAAGCGGCGGGAGGCCGCGGAGGCCTTCGCGCAGGGCGGCCGTCCCGAGCAGGCCGAGCGGGAGAAGGCGGAGGGCGAGGTGCTCGCCACGTACCTGCCGAAGCAACTGTCCGACGACGAGCTGCACGCGATCGTCGCGCAGGCCGTCGAGGAGGCGCGGGCGGCGGGTGCCGAGGGGCCGCGTGCCATGGGCGCCGTCATGAAGATCGTGAACCCGAAGGTGGCCGGCCTCGCCGAGGGCGGCCGGGTCGCCGCCGCCGTGAAGAAGCTCCTCGCAGGCTGAGACCCGCCGCCCCCGACCCCGTCCCCGTCCCCCGGACCGCACAGCAGCCAGTAGCCAGCAGCCGGGCAGGGGGTGCGGGGAGACGGCGAGGGACGCGAGAACCAAAGACGTGCAAGACGGGCGACGGCCCCTTCCCCTACGCATTCGTACGAGGGAAGGGGCCGTCGCCCGCTCTGTTCACTCTGCCGGGGGAAGAGGGGGCCTACGGTCCCCTACCGGGCCCGCGGATGTCAGCCGCGCCCCCCGTTCCCGTTCCCCCCGTTGCCCTGTCCCCGGATCCAGCCCTCGGGGATGGAGAAG
>DASTDN010000316.1:0-6192 GCA_035710365.1 Streptomyces sp.
GATGCCGACGAGGAAGGCGATCCCGGCGAAGCCGAGCATCGCGTACTTCATGACGCTCATGAAGCCCTCGACGTCCTTCTGGTTGGCGTCGGCGGTCTCCTTGGCGGTGCGCACCTTGTAGCCGGCGTGGTCGGTGCCGGCGAGCGCGGCCGTCACGTTCTTCTTGAGCTGTGCGTCGCTGACGCCGGACGCGGCGGTGACGTTGACGTTCGTGTAGACGTCCGGTTCGCCGACCAGGGCCCGCTGGGCGGTCCGGGTGTCGAGGTAGAAGATCGCGGCGCCGGGGTTGGTGACGGTGAAGTCGGCGATGCCGGAGATCTTCGCCGTGTGGGTGCCGACGGCCGTGATCACGGCTATCCCGTCGCCGAGGGCGAGGCCGTGCCGGTCGGCGGTGTCGGCGTCGACCATGATCTGTCCGGCGCGCTCGGGGGCCCTCCCGGACGTGACGTCCATGGTGCGGGCCTCGTTGCGGTTCCAGCTTCCGACGATGGTCGGGGCGCCGCCGGTGGGCGAGAGGCTGTCCTTGTCGGCGTCGACGACGGTCACCGAGGTGGAGAACACCGCTCCCTCGGCGGACTTCACGCCGTCGGCCGAGCGGACCTCGTCGAGGACGGCGGCCGGCATGACGGGCGGCCGGCCGGTGTCGGAGGTGGTCTCGCCGGTGTCGGAGGAGTCCTTCGCGCTGACCGTGACGTCCGAGGAGGTGGCGGCGAACAGCTTGTCGAAGGTGGTGGACATGGTGTCCGTGAAGACCAGCGTGCCGCACACGAAGGCCACCGACAGCAGCACGGCGACCGCCGACAGCGCCATCCGGCCCTTGTGCGCGAGGAAGTTGCGCATCGAGGTCCTGAGCACGGTCATGACGTGCGCCCCCGGGCGTCGAAGTCCTTCATGCGGTCCAGGACCTGCTCGGCGGTGGGCCGGTTCATCTCGTCGACGATGCGGCCGTCGGCAAGGTACAGCACCCGGTCCGCGTGGGAGGCGGCCACCGGGTCGTGGGTGACCATGACGATGGTCTGGCCGAGTTCGTCCACGGAGCGGCGCAGGAAGCCGAGGATCTCCGCGCCGGCCCGGGAGTCGAGGTTGCCGGTCGGCTCGTCGCCGAAGATGATCTCCGGCCGGGCGGCCAGGGCCCGCGCGACCGCGACCCGCTGCTGCTGCCCGCCCGAGAGCTGGGTCGGCCGGTGCCTGAGCCGGTCGGCGAGCCCGACGGTCGTCACGACCCGGTTCAGCCACTCCTTGTCGGGCTTGCGGCCCGCGATGTCCATGGGCAGCGTGATGTTCTCCAGCGCGTTGAGCGTGGGCAGCAGGTTGAAGGCCTGGAAGATGAACCCGACGCGGTCCCGGCGCAGCCGGGTGAGCTTCTTGTCCTTCAGGCCGGTGATCTCGGTCTCGTCCAGGAAGATCTGCCCGGACGTCACCGTGTCGAGCCCGGCCAGGCAGTGCATCAGGGTCGATTTGCCCGACCCTGACGGCCCCATGATCGCGGTGAACCGGCCGCGGGCGATGTCCACGTCGACGTGGTCGAGGGCGACGACGCGGGTCTCCCCGGCCCCGTACGCCTTGACGACCTGCCGCGCCCGCGCGGCGACGGCCGTACGCCCTCCAGTGCCCCCGTGCCTGGGAATGGTTACAGCCGATGTCACGGTAATTCTCCTATGTCGGTCACTGCGTGAGTCGCGTGCCGCCGCCCCGGCCCGCGCCGGTCGGTGGTGCGTGTGGGTACGCCGTCGAGTCTGGCTTCCCGGGCCCCCGCGGCGCGCTGGTGCCCGGCCCCGTTCCGTGCGGGGGAAAACCCCACCCCCCGGGGTGCGGCCCGTACGAGGTCCGTACGCCCGGACGCCGCCCGCGGCGGCGTCCGGGCCCCCCGTCCCGCGGTGTCCGGCCCCCGTCTCCCCCGTGGTGTCCGGCCCGCTGTCCGGCGGCGTGGAACCAGGTTACGGACGGCCGCCGGGCGTTCTCCTCCTCCGGCGGTACGAACCCGCCCCGGGCCGTCGTACGGAAGAACCCCTAGGGGCTCTCCCTCCACGGGTGGACCCGGTCTCGGGGTCGGTCCGTCGTCCGGTGCAGTCAGCGTGCGCCCTGCCGTCGCGTCGGGTTCAAGTGGGAAGCTGTCGCAGACGCAGATGGTTGCAGGGGGCAGGCACTTGGCCGGAGCCCCGGGGACGGTCCGCCGAGGCGGGCCGGCGACGGGAGGGAACCGTTGGTGGACAGCACCAGACCGGCGATACGCGAGACCGCGCGCGGCACCGGACCGGACCGGCGGGGCGCCGTCGTCGCCGCCCTGATGCTCGCGATGGCACTGGCGGCGCTCGACTCCACCGTGGTGTCCACGGCCGTCCCGCAGATCGTCGGCGACCTCGGCGGGTTCTCGGTGTTCTCGTGGCTGTTCTCCGGCTATCTGCTGGCGGTGACGGTGACGCTGCCGGTGTACGGGAAGCTGTCCGACACCTTCGGCCGCAAGCCGGTGCTGGTGGCGGGCGCGGCCGTGTTCCTGCTGGGCTCCCTGTTGTGCGCGCTCGCCTGGAACATGGGCGCGCTGATCGCGTTCCGCGTCGTGCAGGGCCTCGGCGGCGGCGCGCTCCAGGGCACGGTGCAGACCCTCGCCGCCGACCTGTACCCACTGGAGGAACGCCCGAAGATCCAGGCGAGGCTGTCGACGGTGTGGGCGGTGTCGGCGGTGGCCGGTCCCGCGGTGGGCGGGGTCCTCGCGGCATACGCGGACTGGCGGTGGATCTTCCTCGTGAACCTGCCCATCGGCCTGGTCGCCCTGTGGCTGATCGTCCGCCACCTCCACGAACCGGCGCGGGACGCGCCCGCCGTCCGCCCCCGCGTCGACTGGGCGGGCGCGCTCGCGGTGTTCGCGTGCGGCGGCGCCCTGCTGACGGCGCTGGTGCAGGGCGGGGTGGCCTGGCCGTGGCTGTCGGCACCCTCCCTGGCGCTGGCCGGCACGGGGCTGGCGCTGCTGGTGGCGGTGGTGCTGATCGAGCGGCGCGCGGCGGAGCCGATCATCCCCGGCTGGGTGTGGCGGCGCCGCAGCATCGCCGCCGTCAACCTGGCCCTGGGCGCGCTCGGCCTGCTGATGGTGGCACCGGCCGTGTTCCTGCCCACCTACGCCCAGTCGGTGCTCGGGCTCGCGCCGGTGGCCGCCGGGTTCGTGCTGTCCGTGTGGACGCTGAGCTGGCCGGTGTCGGCGGCCCTGAGCCAGCACGTGTACCGCAGGATCGGCTTCCGCAACACGGCGATGCTCGGCATCGGCGCGGCCGCGCTGATCCTCGCCGCGTTCCCGCTGCTGCCCTACCCCGGCCGGGCCTGGCAGCCGGCGGTGCTGATGCTGCTGCTGGGCGCGGCACTCGGCCTGTTCCAGCTCCCGCTGATCGTGGGCGTGCAGTCGACGGTGGGCTGGGCGGAGCGGGGCACGGCCACCGCGTCGGTGCTGTTCTGCCGGCAGACGGGCCAGACGGTCGGCGCGGCCCTGTTCGGCGCGATCGCCAACGGGGTGCTCGCGTCCCGGATCGGCGGCGCGGGCGGCGGCGCAGCCGACCTCGACTCGGTCACCCGGGCCCTGGACGCGGGCACCGCCGCCGAGTCCACCCGCCGCGCCATCGCCGACGCGGTCCACGCGGTGTACCTGGGGGCGGCCTGCGCGGCGGTCCTCGCCTTCCTCGTCCTGCTCCTGCTGGCGCCGCGGAAATTCCCGGTGCTGAAGGACTGAGCGTCCCTACGCTGCCACCATGCTGACCCCCGTGACGCTGCGGCGGCTGCGCGCCGGCCACGCCGACGCCCTGCTGGCCTTCGAGAAGGACAACCGGGAGTACTTCGCCCGCTCGGTGCCCGACCGCGGCGACGCGTACTTCACTGCGGACGGTTTCGCCGCCCGGCACGCGGCGCTGCTGGCCGAACAGGAGGCGGGGATCTGCCACTTCCACGTCGTCCTGGACGCGGCGGGCGAACTCGTCGGCCGGGTGAACCTCCTCGACGTGACCGACGGCACGGCCGAGCTCGGCTACCGCGTGGGGCGGCGCGCGGCCGGGCGCGGGGTGGCGACGGCCGCCGTCGCCGAACTGTGCCGCACGGCGGCGCGGTCGTACGGGCTGGTCGCGCTGACCGCCCGCACCAGGCTGGACAACCCGGCGTCCATGAGGGTCCTCGCCCGCAACGGCTTCACGCTCTCCGGGCCCCTCACCGTGGGGGGCCGCCCCGGGGTCCGCCACCGGCGCGACCTCCCGGACACCGGTCCGGCAGGCGGCGCCACCCGGCCGCGCCCGCGTCCGGAGGCGTCCGGCACGGACCCGGTCTCGGGCTCCCCCGCCGCCGCGTTCCCCGACGCCGACGCCACCTGACTCCCGGTCACCCCGACCGGCCCGACCGGCCCGGCCCGACTCCGCCCACGGCCGGCCCGGCACCCCGCTGTCCGGCCGCCGCGGAGGACGCGGACATGCGGAGGACGGGGGCACGCGGAGGACGGGGGCACGCGGAGGACGGGGACACGCGGAGGACGGGGACACGCGGAAGACGGGGCCTCCACCGCCTCGTACCGGCGGTGGAGGCCCCGTCCTCGCGGGAGCGGTACGCGAAGGACGCCGACGGCGCCCCGGTCCGCAGCCACCGGAAAGCGGCCGGGTCCGCCCCCGCCTCACCGGCGGCGGCGGACCCGGACCGTGTGGGCGACGGCGGCTCCCGCCCGGTCAGGGCAGACGGGTCACAGCAGCCCGTCCCACATCTGCTCCAGCAGCACCGACCACCAGCTCTCCGGCGAGCCCAGCGCCGCCGGGTCCAGGGCGGCCAACTGGGCCTGGAAGTCGACGGTCCAGCGGCCCGCCTGCTCCTGGTTCAGACCGAACCGCAGCCGCCACATCCGGCCCAGCAGCCCCAGGCACCGCGCCAGCTCCGGCAGGCCCGTGTTCACGAACTGCGGCGGCACCGGAGCACCGCCCGGCCCCGCCTCCACCGGCACCGCGACGATGTTCGCCGTGCCGTACTGCACGCACAGGGCCTTGCCGAAGTCGCTGCCCACCACCAGGTACGAGCCCGCGTCCGGAGCCGGCTGCACCCCGCGCTCCATGGCCAGCTCCGCCAGCGTCGGCACCGGACGCCCCGGCTGGGCCTGCGCCCAGAAGAACGGCCCCAGGTCCATCGGCAGACCCGCCACCACCAGCGTCTGCGCCACCACCGGCGGCACGCCCTGCCGGGACACCGCGGCCTGCTCGAACCGGAACACACCCGGCCCGAACACCGCCGCCAGTTCCTGCCCGACCACCTCCGGCGGAACCGGCGGCACGGGCTGCACCGGCGTCAGCGGCGCACGCACCGGCGCCGGACGCGCCGGGCCGTCCGCGACCTGGTGCAGCTCGCCCTGGTGGGCGAGGAGCTGCCGCATGCCCTGCTGACGGCTCGCGTGATCCGCGCCGTACGGCGCGATCGACGTGATGCGGGCCTGCGGCCACTGCTCCCGGATCATCCGCGCGCAGTACGCGCCCGGCAGCTCGCAGGACTCCAGCTCCGTGTGCAGCTCCAGCACCTGGTCCGGCGGCACGTTCATGGCGCGCAGCTCGTGGAAGATCTGCCACTCCGGGTGCGGCGTGCCCGGCGCCGAACGCCGGATCAGCTGCTGCTCGGAACCGTCCTGCGCGCGGTAGCGCAGCACCGCCTGGTAGCCGGGGCCGACCGTGGGCTGCCCCTGCTGCGGATAGCCGTACGCCGGGGGCGTCGGCACCGGCCCGCCGGGCGGCATCGGCTGCGGCGCCCCGGGCATACCGGGGGCGCCGGGGACGCCGGGCGGCGGCAAGGGCGCGCCCGGACCGCCCACCGGGGGCGCGGCGAGCATCGTCTCGGCGTGGTGCACAGCACCGTGCGCCCCGCCCGCCGAACCGTGCGCACCGGGCGCGGCCGGCGGCGGAGGGGTACGGCCGGGCGCGCCGGGGGCCCCCGGCGCGCCCGGCGCTCCGGGCGGGGGAGGCGGCGTCGGGCCACCGCCGCCCATCCGGCTCGGGTCGGCGAACATCGTCGCCGCGTGGTGCACCCCGCCCGGGGGCGTCCCGCCCGCCCGGCCCGGCGGCGGGGTCGGCGCACCCGGAGCGCCCGGCGGCCCCGGCGGCCCCGGAGTGCCGGGAGCGGCCGGCTCCTCGGGGAGCGAGGACATCAGTTGCGTCGGCACGTAACCGCCGGGCGCGCCCGGCGCCGACGGCGGCG
>DASTDN010000317.1:0-21347 GCA_035710365.1 Streptomyces sp.
CTCTTCAAGATGATCCAGGGCTTCGAGCAGCCCGACTCCGGCAGCATCAAGGTCGGCGAGACGGTCAAGATCTCGTACGTCGACCAGAGCCGCGCCAACATCGACCCGAAGAAGACCCTGTGGGCCGTGGTCAGCGACGAGCTGGACTACATCAACGTGGGCCAGGTCGAGATGCCGAGCCGCGCGTACGTGTCGGCCTTCGGCTTCAAGGGCCCGGACCAGCAGAAGCCGGCCGGTGTCCTCTCCGGCGGTGAGCGCAACCGCCTCAACCTGGCGCTCACCCTCAAGCAGGGCGGCAACCTGCTCCTCCTCGACGAGCCGACCAACGACCTCGACGTCGAGACGCTCAGCAGCCTGGAGAACGCCCTGCTGGAGTTCCCCGGGTGCGCCGTGGTCGTCTCCCACGACCGGTGGTTCCTGGACCGCGTCGCCACGCACATCCTCGCCTACGAGGGCGACTCCAGGTGGTTCTGGTTCGAGGGCAACTTCGAGTCGTACGAGAAGAACAAGGTCGACCGGCTCGGTGCGGACGCCGCGCGCCCGCACCGTGCCACCTACAAGAAGCTGACCCGGGGCTGATCTCTTGCGGCACATCTACCGCTGCCCGATGCGCTGGTCGGACATGGACGTCTACGGCCATGTCAACAACGTGGTCTTCCTCCGCTACCTGGAGGAAGCCCGCGTCAACTTTCTGTTCCGCCCGGACAAGAACTTCAAGCAGGGCTCCGTGGTGGCCCGCCACGAGATCGACTACAAGCAGCAGCTCGTCCACCGCCACGAGCCGGTGGACGTCGAGATGTGGGTCACGGAGATACGGGCCGCGTCCTTCACCCTCACCTACGAGGTGAAGGACGGCGACCAGGTCTACGTCCGCGCCTCGACGGTGATCGTGCCGTTCGACTTCGAGCACCGCAGGCCGCGCCGGATCACCGACGAGGAGCAGGAGTTCCTGGAGGAGTATCTGGAGGTGCCCGAGGTCAAGAGCCGGGCGAAGAGCAAGAAGAAGGACCAGGAGGCCGTCGCCGTATGACGGTGCTCCACCTCGCCGACGAGGGGGAGGCGGCGGATCTCGCGGCCTTCCTCTCCCGGCTGCTCCACTACGACCGTGGGGCAGCGGTGCGCGTCCAGGCGGCGGGCACCGCGCTCGCCGTCTTCGGACGGCCCCCCTCCTTCGAGGTCCTGACGATCCGCGCCACCCGCCTGGCGAAACCGTACGAGAACGGCCTCGACGTCACGCTCGACGCGACGGTCTCCGCGGGTGAGCTGCTGGAGTCGGTGGACGAGCGGGGCGCCACCGCCCGCGTACCGGCTGCCGTGACCGGCCCGCCGTGGACGGGCGTGCTGCCCCCGCGCGGCGGCTGGCAGCCCGAGCCGGGACTGCCCGGGCCGGGTGAGCTGCGGGAGACGGTCGCCGCCGCCGTCGCCGAGTTCCGCGCCCGCACCGGGCAACTGCCGCCCGAGCGCCGCACCCGCGCCGAACTCGACCGTGTCGGCCGCGAGATCTGGTCCCGCCCCGTCGGGAGCACCGCCCTGCCCGTCCGCGCGGTCCACGCCGCCCAGTCCCTGGGTTTCCTGCGCCCCGCGGCGGCCGCCCCCGCGGCCCTCTTCACCTCGGGTGCCTGGCTCCGCCTGCGCACCCCGTACGGCTCCACAGCCGTCCGCCGCACCGGCCCGACCCCACTGAACATCAGCGTGCGCTGACCGTGCGAGCGCGCGGCGTCAGTCCGCCGTGTTCACCATCGAGGCCGCCGCGTAGGTGAGGTAGTTCCACAGCGTGTGCTCGTGTTCCTCGGACAGGCCGAGTTCGTCCACCGCCGCGCGCATGTGCTTCAGCCAGGCGTCGTGGGCCGCGCGGTTCACGGCGAAGGGGGCGTGGCGCATGCGGAGGCGGGGATGGCCGCGGTTCTCGCTGTAGGTCGTGGGGCCGCCCCAGTACTGGATGAGGAACAGCACGAGCCGTTCCTCGGCCGGGCCGAGGTCCTCCTCCGGGTACATGGGCCGCAGGTCCGGGTCCTCGGCGACGCCCTCGTAGAAACGGTGGACGAGCCGGCGGAAGGTCTCCTCCCCGCCGACCTGCTCGTAGAAGGTCTGCTCCTGAAGCGTGCCGCGCCGAATCTCTTTCACGCCCCCCATGTTCTCAGACGGGGGGACCGAGGACTCAAGGCGTAGGACCGTCCTTCCGGCGCGGGCGGCCTGGGGCGACCGGCTCCCCCGTGGGGGAGCCGGTCGCGTACGTCAGCCGCGGCGGACCGTGATCGTCGTCCACGCCCCGACGTGCACCCGGTCGCCGTCCTGGAGCGGCACCGGCACGAACGGCTGGATGGGCTCGTCGGAGCCGTTGACCGTGGTGCCGTTCGTGGAGTTCTGGTCGACCACGGCCCAGCCGCCGTCCGGCTGCTGCACCAGGACCGCGTGCTGGTGCGAGACGCCCGGGTCCTCCGGCGGCACCGACAGGTCGATGTCGGGGGTCTCGCCGGTGGAGTGGCGGCGGCGGCCGATGGTGATCTGGTCGCCGGTCAGCGTGCGCTGCTGCTCCGGGGAGTACGCGGGCAGGTTCAGGCCCGCGGCCTCCGGGCCGGAGCGCTGCATCATCGCCATGAAGTAGTCGCGGTCGGGGCCGATGGTCGCCAGCCATGTCGACGGGCCCCGGCCGAACGCCGGACCGCCGGAGGGCGGGGTCTGCGTCGGCCCGGCGGGCGGGTAGTCGTAGCCGCCCTGCGGGCCGCCGGGGCCGCCCTGGCCGGGGGACGGGGGCGACAGCATCCAGTCGTCCTCGCCACGGGCCGCCGGGCCGCCCGGCTGCTGCCGGTGCGTCTCCTGCGGGAATCCGGGGGGCGCCGGAGGACCGGCCTGCTGGAACGCCTGCGGGCCGCCGCCGGGACCGCCGCCGGGGCCGGCGGCCGGGGTCGGGCCGGGCGGGGGAGGTGCGGGGCGTGACGGGTCGCCGTAGGGACCCCCGGGGCCGCCGAAACCGGAGGGGGCGCCGGGGCCGGACGGGCCGCCGCCGTAGCCGGGCGGTCCGCCGAAACCGGAGGGGCCGTCACCCCCGCCGGGTCCGCCCCGGCCGCCCTGTCCCGGCGGGTCGCCGAAGGGCGACGGGCCCGGCGGGATCGGTTCGGCGGGGCGGTTCAACTGGGACGGGCGCGAGCTCTGGTAGTCGAAGGAGTCGGGACCGCCGTACGACGGGCCGGGCGGCTGCTGCTGGAAACGCATGCCCTGACCCGGCGCGGGCGGCTGCGGGGCGGCCGGGGTGTACGACGTGGCCGTGTTGGTGAGGAAGTTCCACCGACACTCCTCGCAGAACGGCGCGCCGCCCTCGCGGGGCGTACGGCACTGCGGGCACAGATCCGGCTGGTGCCCGCCGGGGCCCCCGAATCCGGAGGGACCGGGGCCACCGGGACCGCCGAAACCGGGAGGGCCGCCGGGGCCGCCGGGGCTCGGGGGCGGGAAGCCGTAACCGCCGGTCGGGGGCGGAGGGGGCACGGCACTGGTCATGCGGTGACCGCAGACCTCGCACCAGTCGTCGGAACCCGACTGATGTCCGTTCGGGCAGGTCGGCATGTCGGCGCTTCCCCCTCTCCATTTCCGGCCGATCGGCCGGAGTTCTCCGGCCCAGGGGGCCGGGCTCGCTGTGATCCGGAGGTCTTCCGGACCGGGCTCTGATTCGTTCTGTGCGGTTCTTCTCGTGCCGTGCGTCTCACGCGCGACCCGCGTCGCGTCGCATCACGTCCTGCGGTGCGTCACGTCCTGCGTCGCGTCACTTCGTGTGTCGTGCGATGACGTGCACGGTGTCACGTCTTGCGCCGTGCGGGTACGTCGTACGTCCGACGTCTGTGTCACTTCTTCACGCGGACGGTCTTGGTGGACCGAGTCTCCAGTGTCATCTCATCGGCCTCCTCGACCTTCGCCTTCAGTCGCACAGTACCTGTCGCGGCGTCCACCACGTCCACCACCTTCGCGAGCAGTTTCGCGGTGTCCGCGTTTCCCGAGGCGCTCGCGAGCTGAACGGCGCGGCCGAGCCTGGCCGTGGCCCCGTCCCTGTCGCCCGTCTTGCGAAGGTCGAGGCCCTGTCGGATGGCCTGGGCCAGTTCGGCCTGCCCCGTGTAGTGGGCGACCTGTGGGTTGATGGCCGTGGACGCGGCCAGGTCGTCCGTCCACACGGCGCGTACGAGACCCTGCGCGCCGAGGTCGTGGACGCTGCCGTCGGGCCGCGGAACCACCAGCGAGACTCGGGCCGCGAGCATCTCCCGGCCCAGGTCGGCGGGCGGTACGCGCACGCAGACGTGGTAGTCGCGGGATTCGTCGCCCCAGGAACCGGTGGGGTAGTCGCCGGCTCTCGGGCCCGCCCCGGTGCGGCGGCCGGACACGTCCTCGACCGTCGGCGCGACCTGCTTGACGAACCGCACGGTCGCGCCGGCCGGGGTCCACAGCCGCAGCGCGACGTCCGCGACCTCCTTGCCCATCGCCTTCTCCATGAGCCGCGTGAAGTCGGCGGCCAGTCCCGAGGAGTCGGCGACGATGTCGGCGCTGCCGAGCAGGGCGGAGGCGATTCCTGTGACTTCTTTCACTTCCCAGTCGGTGCCGACGCCGCGGGCGTCACACGTGAACCGCCCGGCACACGCCTGAAGCGCCGCGCGCAGTTCCTCGGGCAACTCGTGCTCGTTGCGGCCGTCCGTGAGCAGGATGCCGTGCCGGATCTCCACGTCCGCCGACGACAGCAGCCGGTCGGTGAGCCGCAGCCACGTACCGATCGCCGTGCCGCCGCCCGCGCCGAGTCCGCGCAGTGCCTGCTTGGCCTGCTCGCGGGTGGCGGGGCCGGCCACGGCGAGGCGGCCGCCGGCCGGGTACACCTCTCTGGCGACGTGCGTACCGGCGACGACGGCGAAGTGCACGCCGTCGCGCAGGGTGTCGATCGCGGCGGCCGTCGCGGCGCGGGCGTTGCGCATCTTGACCGCCGGGTAGTCCATCGAACCCGAGCAGTCGACCATGATCGCGACGGCGGCCGAGGGGCCCCGGCCGGGCGAGTACGCGTGCGACGCGGTGCCCGCGCTGCCGACCGTGCCGCCGCCGGTCGCGGTCACGGTGACGACGGCGTTGACCTCACGGCCGCCTTCCGGCAGGTACTCGTTCTGGTAGACGTCCACCGAGAAGCGTGGCGTGTTCGGTTTCGAGAAGTTCGCCATGGCTGCCTGGTCCCCCTGTCCCCGTGTCCCCTGTTGTGTCCCCCGGGGCGCCCCACGTCGCGGGGCGACGGCCGTGACGGCGACCGCTGTCCGCAGGGGCCGGTCCCTGCCGGCCCCTCAGGTCCCTCCTCCGGCCCCCGCCGGTCCTCAGCGTCCCCGTCGATCCCTGTCTCTTCGCCGGTTTCTCTGATGCCCCCGGCTTCTCCGGCTCTTCCCGCCTCCTGGGCCTTCTCCGCCGATCTGTATCGATCTGTGCTGATCTGCACCGGTCCTCGTCGGTCGTCCCCGCGCCCGGCTGTTCGGGCTGTCCGGGTGTTTCGGGCGGTTCAGGCGGTTCAGGCGGTTCGGGTCTCAGGCCGATCCTGCCCCCTGCGGTACGGCGGGGAACGGCACGACGGCCACCGTTACGTTGTCGTGGCCCCCGCCGTCCAGGGCGTGGCCGACCAGTACCTGGGCGCTGTGCAGCGGGCGGGCCGAGGAGTCGGCCGGGACTACCCGGGCCATGTCCTCGGCGGCCTCCGCGTAGTTCCACAGGCCGTCCGTGCAGACCACCACGACGCCCGGCCGGTCCGGCTTGAAGGACGCGGTGTGCGGGTCCAGTTCGTACGCGTCGGCGCCGAGCCAGCCCGTGATGGCGTGGGCGCGGTCGTCGGCGTACGCCTCGGCCTCGTTCATCAGCCCGGCCGCGACCATCTGAGCCGCCCACGAATCGTCCTCGGTGAGGCGGGCCGGGGGAGTGGAGCGGTCGGAGGGGACCCAGTAGGCGCGGCTGTCGCCGACCCAGCCGACGACCAGGAGGCCGGGCGTCACCACGGACCCCACCAGGGTGCAGGCGGGCGCGTTCTGGTGCGGGCCCTGTTCCTGGGCCGTGGCGGGCTCGTCGGCCAGGGAGTTGACGGCGCGGGAGGCCGCCACGATCGCCTCGTGCAGGGCCTGCTGCGGGTGCGTGCCCTGGGGGAGGGCGGTGAGCAGGGCCTCGCTCGCGGCACGGCACGCGGCGAGTGAGGCGTCGTCGGGCCGGGTCGCAGACGACACGCCGTCGCAGACGATCGCCACAATGGCGGGGGAACCGTCGGGCAGCGCGGTGCACGCGACCGCGAACGCGTCCTCGTTGCGGTGGTGGCGCAGGCCCCGGTCGCTCACGGCGGCGACCGCGCCCGCGTCCTGCTCCATGTGGTCGCGCTCGCGGGGCTGGGCGTGCCCGCAGTTCTCGCAGTAGCCGTCGCCGTCGACCCGCCCGGCGCGGCAGGCCACGCACATCGTGGGGGCGGCGGCCTCCGGCGCCCGCGTGGATGCCGGGACCTGCGGTGCCGGGTCTGCCGCGATCCGGGGGTCGGGGGCCTGCAGGGCGTACTCGTCGGGGCCCGAGGGTGCGGGGGCGGCGTCCGGGGCCGAGGGGCCGGGGGCGGTGCCCGGGGCCGGGGCGGGGGGCTGTCCGGTGTACGGCGCGCCGTCCGGGCGGGGGTACGGGGAGCCTTCCGGCCCGGGGGGCACGGGCGGCTGCCCGAAGCCGCCACCGCCCGGCGGCCGGTCGAGACGCACCCCGCCGCCGGGCGCGGGAGGCGGTGCCACCGGCGGGGCGGGAGCAGGCGGCGGGACGGGAGGAGCAGGGGCGGCGGGCGGCGGTGCCGGCGGCGGGGCGGCCGGTCCCGGGGGCGCTATGGGCGGCTCGGCCGATGTTCCCGTCCCGGCCGGCGGCGCGACAGGTGGCGGAGGAGGCGGGGGAGGCGGCGGGGCGGCCGACGGACCCGCACTCGCACCCCGCGCCGACGGCTGCGCGGGACCCGCCGGTTCCGCACGCCCGGCCGGTGGCGTCCCCGCACCGCCACGCCCGGCCGGAGGCGTCCCCGCGCCGCTCAGCGCCACCGTCGGGTGGTCGGCGGGAGGTGCCGGTACGGCGGACAGGTCGTATCCGCACGCACCGCAGAAACGGTCGTCCGGCTCAAGCGGTTCCTCACAGCTCGGGCAGGCGGACAACTGGGGCATCTGTGACATCACTACACCCACGTCCGGGGGCGGTAACGGTTGGCTCGTTCCACCAGGTCGATCCTCTCCTCGCCGCCTCGGGCGAGCCGGGCCAGCGTGCGGTACGAACGCTCCAGACCGAAGCGCAGGCCGCGCTCGTCCAGCTCGCTGCCGAGCAGCACTCTCCGGGCGGCGGCCGGAGCGGAACCCCGGCCACCGGAGAGTACCCAGTCCAGGGCGCTGCCGAGGACTTCCACCGACAACTGCTCACGGCGCGCCGGATCGAGCCCGTACGCGTCCAGCGCCTCGATCTGCTCGGCGGCGGCCGACAGGTCGTCCAGGAACGGCACGTCGCCGGGGGCGGGGGTGCGGTGCCGCAGCCGGGCCCGTACCGCCGCCACGCGGGCCGCCGTGTAGTGGATGGACGACTCCGGCACCGACTCCAGCGTCCGTACGGCACCGCGCCGGTCGCCGGCCGCGAGCCGTACCCGCGCGAGGCCGAACGCCGCGCTGACATGGCTCGGGTCGGTCGACCACACCAGCCGGTAGTACTCGGCCGCGTTGTCCAGTTGGCCCAGCACCTCGGCGCACAGGCCGAGGGCCAGCTTCGGCGCGGGCTCGCCCGGGAAGGCGTCGTACACCGCGTCGAAGGCGAGCGCGGCGGCCCCGTGGTCGCCGGTGACCAGCGACGCCACGCCCCGGTGCCACACGACCCGCCAGTCGTCGGGCCGCTCCTCCTCCAGGCGCTCCAACGCGTCGAGGGCGGCGTGGCGGTCGCCGTTCTCCAGCCGGGCGCGGATCTGCCGCAGCCGGGTTTCCACGGACGGCGAGGGCACCCCCGCGAGCGCGCCGAGCAGCTCGCCCGGCGCGGACGACGGCAGGCCCGCCAGGAAACCCGCGTGCGGGTCGGACGGGTCGATGCGCGGCACCGGCAGCGCTAGCGCGGCGGCGGGCGCGTCGACCGGCTTCACCAGGCCCGCGGGACGCACCGAAGCGGCCGAATCCGCCGCCCCGGCCGGTCCGATCGTCCTCGCCGTCCCGGCCGGTCCGATCGTCCCTGCCGTCCCTGCCGTCCCTGCCGTCCCTGCCGGGCCCGCCGCGTACCCCGTCCCGGTCCCGGCTCCAGTCCAGGTCTCTGCCGCGCTCCGGGCCCCGGCCGCTCTCGCCGGACCGGCCGGACCCGCCGCATGCCCGGTCCCGGTCACGCCCCCGGCGCCAGCCCCGGCCCCCGTCGCGGCCCCGGTCCCCGCCCCGGCCCCGGTCCCCGCCCCGGCCCCGGGCACTGCCCGGCCGGTCACCGGCTCGGCCCGGGAGGCGGATCCGGACCCGCGCCGTCCCGCCGTCGTCCGCGCCCCCAGACGGGACACGTCGCCCTCCAGCCTCGGGAACAATTCGCCGTCGGTCACCCTCACCTCGGGGCCGAACAGCGTCGACAGCGCGGGCCGGGCGCGGCCCGTCTGGAGGGACACGACCTCCCGCAGCACCCCCGTGAGCTGCTCGGCCATCTCCTGCGCGGACCCGAACCGGCGTGCCGGATCCGGCTCCGTGGCCCGCACCAGCAGCCGGTAGAACGACTCGTACCGCCGGAAGACCTCGATGTGGTCGGGGTCGGGCAGCGAGTCGGCGTGGACGGTCGTGTACCCCTGGAAGTCGCAGGTGAGGACGGCGAGCGTACGGCCCACCGTGTACAGGTCGGACGCCACCGACGGGCCGGCCTCCGCCACCTCGGGCGCCTGGTAGCCCACCGTGCCGTAGATGGCCGACTCGTCGTCGTCCATCCGCCGCACCGCGCCCATGTCGATCAGCTTGAGCTGGTCCTCGGTCTGAAGGGCGTTGTCGACCTTGAAGTCGCAGTACAGCAGGTTGCGGCTGTGCAGATGACCGAGCGCCTCCAGGGCCTCGATGCCGTACGCGCACGCCTGCTCCACCGGCAGCGGGTCGCGCCGGCCCTGCGGGGTGCGGCGGCCGTTGGCGATCTCCTTCAGCGACTTGCCGCCCACGTACTCCATGACGATGTAGCCGTCGAGGGAGCCGGTGCGCTGGTCGAGGTGCTCCACGAAGTTGTAGATCCGCACGATGTTGGCGTGCTCGATCTCCGCCAGGAACCGCCGCTCGGAGATCGCCGCCGCCATCGCGTCCTGGTCGCCCGTGTCGAGCAGGCCCTTGAGGACCACCCACCGGTCGGACACCGCGCGGTCCACGGCGAGATAGACCCAGCCGAGCCCGCCGTGCGCGAGACAGCCCACCACCTCGTACTGGCCGTGCACCACGTCCCCGCCCCGGAGTCTGGGCACGAACGAGTACGGGTGGCCGCACTTGGTGCAGAAGCCCTCCGCGCGCCCCGGCCGCCCGCCGCGGGCCCGCCCGACCGGCGCCCCGCAGTCCGAACGCGAGCAGAACCGCTTCCGCTCGGGCACCTCCGGGTTGGCCGGCACCATCGCGCGCGGGTCGGGCCGCGGAATCGGCGGCACCTGCACCAGCCCGGCACCGAGCCGCCCGCGTGCGGAGCGACCCGCCCCGGAACCGGAGCTGCGCACCGACACCGAGCGGCTCCCGGACCGCCCCGACTCCGCGCCCGACAGCCGGCCCGACACCGAGCGCCGCGACCTCGACGACCTCGACGACACACGGGAACCGCGGCCGCCGGAGTTCTCGGAGGTGCCCGGGGAAGGAGGGGTGTCGGGGGGAGAGGGCCACACGACCGGCCCGGGCGGCCCGCCGCCCGGGCCCCGCCCGCCGGCCCGGTCGCCCGCCGGGGGACCCGAGGTGTGCCGCGCGGCGACCGTGACCCCGGTCGGCGCCGGGCCCACCGTGCCCGTCGGGGAGACCACCGGCGCGAGACCGCATGTGTCGCAGTACAGCTCGCCGCCGCCCACGTCCTCGTACGCGCCCTCGCAGTCCGGCCGGCGGCAGCCCCGCCCGGCCGGGCCGTCCGCCCCGCTCCCCGTCCGGCTCATCGCGCCGCCTCCCCCTCGTCGCTCACGTGCCCGGGCCCCCGGGCCCGGCCTGTCCGGCCGCCCGCGCGGCGGCGCCGAACAGTTCGGCCGCCGCGTGCTGGTAGCGCAGCACCGCCTGCTCGGCGACCCGCAGGTCACAGGGCGCGCTCCACAGCATGCGGCGCGCCTTCTCGTACTTCTCGACCAGCTCGGGATCCTCCGCGAGGCCGTGCCGGGCGATCTTCGCCTTGTACGCGTCGAGCCGGCCGCGCAGCTCCGCGCGGACCGCCAGCGGGGCCGTGACCGCGGTCAACTGCTCGCGTGCCCGCAGCAGTTCGTCCTCCGCCTTGCCCTCCAGGGACTCCAGCAGGGGCGACAGGCGGTGCCACTGCGCGTTCCTGCGGTACTCGGCGGCCAGGGCCACCTGCTCCTGCAGCACCGTCGGCGGGCCGCTCACCACCGGCACCTCCGTCGCGGCGATCTTCGCCAGGACCTCGCCGCGCGCCGTACGCGCCTCGGCGAGCGTGCGGTCCGCGCGCGACAGCAGGTCCCGCAGTTTCACGATCCGCGCCTCGGCGTCCTTGCGGACCTCCAGCACGGCGTCGATCTCCCGGCGTACGTCCTCCAGCGCGCGTGCCTCACGGTCGTACACCGTCGTGTCCGGCTTGCCGCCGCCCGGCGCCGAACTGCCCTCCCGGGGCTTCCAGAACGCCAGCGGGTCGGACACCACCTGCTCGCGCAGCCGGGTCAGCGTGCGCGTGATGCGTTCCAGGTCGTCGCCCGCCGGATGCTCGCCGGGGCGCACGCCCACGGAGTGCGCGAGCTGCCGGGTGCGCTGCAGCTCGGCGGAGAGGAGGTCTATCCGGGCCGGCAGCGCCGACCAGACCGCGTCGGCGGCGACAACCATGTCCAGCGAGAACGCGTACAGCTCGTTCATGCGGTCCACGAGCGCCGTCAGGGAGTACCGCTCGCTCAGCCTCGCCGGCCCGCCGTCCGGTTCGGACACGGCGGCGAGCGTGACGGACTCGCCGGTCAGCAGGTCGCTGAGCGCCACCAGGTCCTCGTGGCTGGACCAGCGGCGCCGGGCGCGGATCTCCCGGGCGGTGCGCAGGGCGCCCGCGTACGCGTCGAAACACGTCCACAGCAGGGTGACGGCCGTCTCCGTGGCCGCCCACCGCTCCCGGGTGACGCCCGTCAGGCCGGCTCCTTCGAGGAGTCTGCGGCCCGCGTGGTCCTGGAGGGCGAGCAGCGAGGTCTCGATCGCCTCGTGCTCCGCGCCGAGCCGCGCCAGCGCCCGGTCCACCTCGTCCCGGTCCAGTACCGGCCCGGTGGGTCCCGTGACGCCCATCGATCACCTCTCACTGCTGTAGTCGGCCGGCGGTCGTGCCGGTTGTCGTGCTGGTGGTACCCGGTGGTGACCGGTGGTCAATCGCGGGTCACCGCGGGCTCGTGGCCGCTGCCGGCGAACGGGCCGTCAGCTCTCGCGCCGGTACCGCGGGGCCGGTGGCTCCGAGTCGGCCGAGTCCTCTCTCAGGGTTCTCGACAGCCAGCGCTCGTAGGACGCCTGCCATCCGTCCGAGGTGTCCTCGCGGTAGTCCGCCAGGATGTGGTTCACGCGCCGGACCAGGTCGTGGGCGTCCTTGCGCATCGCCACGCCGTAGTACTCGGTGGTGAACGCCTCGCCCTTGAGCTGCACCGTCGGGTCCTGCGCCGCCTGGCTCGCCGCGAGCGCGCCGTCGGTCACCACGGCGTCGGCCTCGCCGAGCTGGAGCCGCACCAGGCAGTCGAGCTGGCTCGGCACGGTCGTGGAGATGTCGGCGGAGGCCGGCAGGTCACCCGTCCCGCGTCCCTCTTCGAGTGCCGCGTGCGCGGTGGAGCCGGCGGCCGTGCAGATCCGCCGGCCCGCGAGCGAGTCGTCGTAGCCCGTGATCCCCGACGACCTGGGCGCGAGGACCTGCTGGCCCGTCCTGAAGTACGGCGCGGAGAACGCGACGTCCTCCACGCGCTCGCAGGTGATGGTCATCGTCCGTACGACCATGTCGACGCGGCCGTCCCGGACCGCCGGGATGCGCTGGTCCGTCGGGATCGCCTTGAACTGCACCGCGTCCGCGTCACCGAGGATGTCCTCGGCGATGCGGTGCACCAGGTCGATGTCGAAACCCTCCAGGTCGCCGGCCGTGCCCCGCTCCCGGTTGGGGTCACGGTAGCCCCAGCCGTAGCTGTTCTGGTCGACGCCGACGACCAGCTTGCGCTTCTCGCCCCGCCGGTTCTTGATCGCGTCGATGGCGGGGCCGTCCGCGTCCGACGGGGACAGCGTCTGCTCCTCCGGGGCGGCGCAGTCCTCCCCGGCGCGGACCCGGGTGCCCCCGGCCGTCCCCGCACCGGCCGGGCCGGCCCCGGCGCCGCCCTCGCGGCTCGCGCCGGACGGGCCCGCGTGCGGCAGCAGCAGCGCGAAGACGGCCGTCAGGGCGCACACGACCGCCATCGCGGCGACCCCGCCCCAGCCCCTCAGGCCCGCCCGCGGACGTCGTGCACGCATCGTCACGCCCCCTTCCGCCCTCACCGGTACTCCGACAGTCTGCGGCCGATGCCCAGCACGGCCCCCGCCGCGCCCAGCACGGTCAGCGCGGCGGCGCCCACCGGCAGGCCCGCCAGCGCGTCCACGCCGTCCCCGGCCGCCGACGCGAACTGGGCCGTCTCGTGTCCCAGCGCGCGGGCCAGGCCGGCGTCCACGCTGTCGAAGCACTCGCCGGTCGCGCCCTTCGCGCCGATCACTCTGCCGAGCGCGGCGTCGTAGTTGCCGTTCTCGTCCTCCTCGCGGGCGGCGGTGTGACGCTCGCGCCACTCCGCCATACTGCGCGCGGCCGTCGTGACCGGCCGCTCGCCCGGGGCGTCGTCCGCGAGGCGGCGCGCCTCGGCCAGGCCCCTGCCGAGGGCGTCCATCTCCGTGCGGAAGTCGTGGTCGTAGGCGTCGACGGTCTCCCCGCCCGCCTCGACGGTCTCCGCGCCGCGCGCCACCAGCGTCAGGTTCTCGTTGCCGCGGGCCTTGAGGGAGGCGACGCGGGCGTCGTGCAGCACGTTCAGCGAGCGGACGCCGTGGTCGTAGGAGTCCTCCAGGGACGCGCGGGCCACCGTGTGGCCGACGACCAGCCACAGCAGGGCGGCCGTGGCGGTGGCCGTCGCCGCGACCAGGCCGTGGTTCAGGACGCGGTTGGTGCGGCGGTAGGTGCGGTGCTGGGCCCAGGCCAGCGCCGCCAGCGCCAGCACGCCGAGGCCGATCGCCGCCCAGGGGTAGGGGGTGGCGTGAGCGTAGTCCGACCGCAGCCGCTCGTTCTCCCGCGTGTACAGCTCCTCCGCCGCCGGGAGCATCTGCTTCTGCATCTTCTCGTTCGCGTACCGCAGGTAGGCGCCGCCGACGGGGTAGCCCTGGCGGTTGTACGTCCTGGCGCGTTCGACGAGGCCCTTGTACTCGGGCAGCAGGCGGTTCAGGCGGGCGATGGTGCGCGCGGAGGGGGAGCCGGGCTCGGAGTCCGCCGCGGCGCCCACGAGTTTGTCGGCCGCCGTGCGGATGTCCTTCTCGTAGCGGTCCTGGGAGGCCTTGGGCTCCTGTCCGCCGGCGAGGAAGCCGCTGGAGGCCGCGGTGTTGGCGTCGGCGAGGGAACGGTAGATGTCGGCCGCGTCGGAGCTGAGGGGACGGCCGCGGTGGAGGACGGCCTCGGCGGCGGACGCGCGGTCGCCGCTCTGCCAGGCGGTGACCAGGCCGAACGCGACGACGAGCGCGGCGAGCAGGGCGCCGATGACGCGCAGCCGGCCCGGCTCGGTCGTCGCGGCTCCGCGCAGGCGGTCCGCGCCCTCGGCGAAGGCGGTGCGGCGGGGCTCGGGCGGGGCGGACACCGGCCGGACGGGCGCGGCGGCGGGACGGGGGTGCGGGACGGCGGGCGTGCCGGGGACTCCGAAGCCGCCCGCGGCGCCGGCGGGGCGACCCCCGCCCGGCGGCGCCGTGCTGTTCGCCGGCGGCTGCGTCACTGCTGACCTCCCCCATGGTCATCCGTCGCGGCAAGTATCGCCGCCGGGGCCCCGCACGCGCAGCGGGCTTCACCGGATCCTGCGCGGATCCCGCGCGGCTCACCCACGAAACTCGGCCGGTCCCCAAGAAACGCGGCCGGTCGTCCCGTGACGCGGCTGTCGCCCCGGAACGCGGCCGCTCCCCACCGGTGAATACGTCCGGGACGTCCGTTCGGTTCCCCGGCCGGGGGCGGCCCCTTCACGCGGGGACGGCGTGCGGCCCCGGGAACCCGTCCCGGGGCCGCACGCGCTCACTTCGCGGTGCTCGGCGGGGCCAGCGGGGACGCCGCCGCCGACTGCGGCGACGAGGTGTTCGCGTAGACGGACGGGGCCGCCATGCCCGCCGTGGGGTCGGCGGCGGGAGCCGCGTCCTCGGCCGCCGTGGGACCGCCGACGATGCGGATGCCGGCCGCGTCGAAGGCCCGCTTGATGCGCCAGCGCAACTCGCGCTCCACGGTGAGGGCCTTGCCCGGCATGGTCTTCGCGGAGACCCGGACCACCATCGAGTCCAGCAGCACGCTGTCCAGGCCGAGGACCTCGACCGGCCCCCACAGCAGCTCGTTCCAGGGCTCCTCCTTGGCCAGCTTGGCGCCGGTCTCGGTGAGCGTGGCCCGCACCTCGTCCAGGTCCTCGGCGGACCGGACCGTCACGTCGACGCCGGCCGTGGCCCAGCCCTGCGAGAGGTTGCCGATGCGCTTGACCTCGCCGTTGCGGACGTACCAGATCTCGCCGTTGTCGCCGCGCAGCTTCGTCACGCGCAGGCCCACCTCGATGACCTCGCCGGAGGCGACACCTGCGTCGATCGAGTCGCCGACGCCGTACTGGTCCTCCAGGATCATGAAGACGCCGGAGAGGAAGTCCGTGACCAGGTTCCGGGCGCCGAAGCCGATCGCCACGCCCGCGACACCGGCCGACGCGAGCAGCGGGGCGAGGTTGATCTGGAACGTGGACAGCACCATCAGCGCCGCCGTGCCCACGATCACGAAGCTCGCCACCGAGCGGAGCACCGAGCCGATGGCCTGCGAGCGCTGGCGGCGCCGCTCGGCGTTGACCAGCAGACCGCCCAGCGGGGTGCCGTCCACCGCCTGCACCGTGCGGTTCATCCGGTCGATCAGCCGGGTGATCGCGCGCCGCACCATCACGCGCAGGACCAGCGCGACTGCCACGATCAGCAGCACCCGCAGCCCGATCGCCAGCCACGTCGACCAGTTCTGCTCGACCCAGCTCGCTGCGTTCGTCGCCCGCTCCTGGGCCTCCTGCAGCGAGGGGACCACGGGCGTCGGGCCCCCGGACGGGGACGGACTCCCGGACGGGGACGGCGACGGCGGACCGGCGGCCGGCAGGGCGACGGACAGGGACACGGCGGATACCTCCAGATACGGCGGGCTGCCTCCGGCACGGTGCCGGGAACGGGGGTCGTCCGGGTCACATCACGGAAGGGTCACCGGAAGGGCAGGTTTCACCACACTAACGGGGCATGGCGTGCGCATCGCCGTCATCTCGCGGGGACGGACCGTGCCCATGCACGGCATGAACAGGAGGGATGAAAACCATACGAACCGGGGGATGTATGAGGTGTGGTCGAAAACACTCCCAGCCCGTTACCGGGACATGGTGGCGCTTCCACCAGGCCTGAGGAGAGACTGGTCACGAAATCGTCCCGGCGCGAGCCACGCGCCGCCGGCGTACAAGGAGGCACCCGTGCCGCATGTCCTGGTCCTCAACGCGTCGTACGAGCCGCTCGGCGTCGTACCGCTCCGCCGCGCGCTTGTCCTGGTCCTCGAGAACAAGGCCGTGTGCCTCGAGGAGTCCGGCGCCCATATGCACAGCGCGACCGTCACACTCCCCGCACCCAGCGTGGTCCGGCTCAAGCGATTCGTCCGGGTCCCCTACCGGGGCCCCGTCCCTCTCACCCGCCGGGCGCTGTTCGCCCGTGACGGGGGCCGGTGCATGTACTGCGGTGGCGTCGCAACCAGCGTCGACCACGTCATCCCGCGCAGCCGCGGGGGCAAACACGTCTGGGACAACGTGGTGGCGTCCTGCCGCCGCTGCAACCACGTGAAGGCCGACCGGCACCTCATCGAACTGGGCTGGCGGCTGCGCCACAAGCCCGCCCCGCCGACCGGCCTGGCCTGGCGCATCATCGGCACGGGCCACCGGGATCCGCGCTGGCTGCCGTACTTGCAGCCGTTCGGCGCGGACGACGCCCTGGCCCGGATCGACGGCATTTCCGCCTGACGACGATCCGGGCCTTCGTACGAGCGGACTCCCCGCGGTGCGGGGCCCGGCCCGGGGACCCGCGTCCCCGGGCCGGGTCGCCCGAGCCACCCGGGCCGCCGGGTGCGGCGCGGCTCCGCCGGGCGCCAGCAGGAGCAGGAGCGTCACGGGGATCCCCCGTCGTCGTCCGGCTGCGGCTCCGCCACCGCGTACGCCTCCACCGACCACAGCGAATAGCCGTACCGCGTCGCACGCTTCTCGCCCTGCACGCGCACGTACCGCACGTCCCGCTCGTCCATCCGGACCGACTCCTCGCCGCCCCCGCCGTCCGGGACCGCCGCAGCCGTGCGCCAGCGGCGGCCGTCCGGGGACACCTGGACGCGGTAGGCGGCCGCGTACGCGTCCTGCCAGCGCAGGACCACCCGTCCCAGCCGCACCGGGCGGGGCAGCCCGACCTGCCACCACGCGCCGTCCCGCGCCGGGGACGACCAGCGCGTCGCCGGGTCGCCGTCGACGGCGGCCGACGCCGGGAAGCCGGGCGTCTCGTCCGCCGACGAACGCGCCGTGCCCGTACGCGCCAGGTCCGGGCCCTCCGTGCGCGGGAAGGCCCGCACGGTGAGCGTGCGCGTCACGTCGCCGAAGCCGATCCGCACCTCGTAGGAGCGGGCCGGGGAGCCCGCCGCCACGCTCACCTCCACCGGCACGTCCACGGTCGTGCCGCGCGGCAGCGTCAGCGGGCCCTCCGGGAGCCGCACGCGGACGCCCTCCGGGGCCTTCGCCGTCAGACGGCCGCTCACGTCGGACGGGCGGAGCGAGCCGAGGCGTGCCGTCAGGCGCTCCTCGCCGCCGATCTCGACGTCCGCCCGCTCCCGCGTCAGGTCCAGGGACGCACCGGGGGAGTCGTCGAACCACGGCACCAGATGCCGTACGCCGTCCGGCCCGGCTCCGGTGACGCGTACGGCGTCGGCACGCGCGCGTGCCTCCGCCTCCGTGGCGCCCGCCCCGTCCAGCCGGCCCACCCGCCGCCAGCCCTCGCCCGGCACATGGATCTCGACCTCGCCCCCGGTGCCCGGCTCGGCCAGTACCGTCACCGCCGTCAGGCGCCTGGCCTGCGGAAAACGCACCACCGTGGGTTTCGTGCTCCCCGCCGCGTCCCGGTCGGCCCGGCCGGGCGCCGGCCGCCCGTGGGCGATGCCCGTCCACGCCCGGTACGCCTTCTGCGCCCGGCCGAGGAACGGGTCCAGCACGCCCTCGCCGACCGTCACGCGGGCCGAGCGCAGCCGCTCCCGCTGCCCGCCGAGCCTGCGGTACGCCGCCCAGGCCCCCGCCGCGTCCCCCGCGCGCTGCGCCCGCAGCATGTCCAGCGCCGTCGTGCCGGCCTCGCCGTAGCGCGCGAGCTGCCCGGCCCACGGCGCGACCTCCCGGCCCAGCGGCGTGCCGGACAGCCGGTCCGGCAGCTCCCGCAGCACTCCGAAGGCGTCCCGCAGGGAGTCCTCCTCCTCGGTCACCGCCCGTTTCGACGCCCGCACGCGCGCGTGCCAGTACGCCTCCATCAGCGGACGCAGGTACGCCGACTCCTCCGCGCCCAGCACCGACGACGCGTCGTTCCCCGCCAGCGCCGCCAACGCCTCCGCGCGGTCCTCGTCGCCCGCCGAGAGGCCGTCGACCGCCGCCCGCCAGGACTCCCGGGGCCGGTACGCGCGCGGGTTCCACGCGTAGTCGGCCGCCGTGAACAGCGGGATGCGGGACGCCACCGGCTGTTCCATCGCATTGGCCAGCAGGGCCGCCGAACCGGTCGCCACGGCCGGTTCGCGCCCCTGGTAGGGGCCCAGGAAGACCCGGCCGGGCGCGTAGTCGTTGACCGGGTAGTTGTCCATCGTGACCAGGGGGTGCCCGCCGCCGAACGCCGCCCGCGCCCCGGCCAGTTCCCGGCCCGTGATCGTCCGGGGCACCACGCCCACGCCCGTCCACGCCACCTCGACGCCCGCCGCCAGCTCGCCCGCCAGCGCCTTCCGGTACGGCGTCGGCCCGTCCTCGTAGTACTCCGTCGGCATCAGCGACAGCGCGGCGGCGTCCGGGTGCCGGTCCGCGAGGTGCCGGGCGACCGCGTTCGCCACCCGGGCCTGCGCCCGCGCCGCCGCCCGCGGGCCCGAACCGAACCGCTCGGTGTCCGCGTCGCAGTGCCACTCGCTGTAGCTGACGTTCTGGAACTGCAACTGGAAGGCGCGGAAGCCCAGTGCCCACATGACGTCCAGCTTGCGCGTCAGCGCCCGCACGTCGTCGTCCGACGCGAAGCACAGCGCCTGGCCCGGCGCCACCGCCCACCCGAGCGTCACGTGGTTCGCGGCGGCCCGGTCCGCCAGCTCCCGGAACTCCGCGCGCCGCCCGGCCGGATACGGCTCGCGCCAGCGCGCCTGCCGGAGCGGGTCGTCCCCGGGCGCGTACAGGTACCGGTTCTGCTTCGTCCGGCCCAGGAAGTCGAGCTGCGCCAGGCGCTGCGCATGCGACCACGGGGTGCCGTAGAAGCCCTCCGTGATGCCGCGTACGGCGGTGCCCGGCCAGTCGCGTACCTCCACGGCAGCGATCGTGCCGTCCTCGCGGACCAGTTGCCGCAGGGTCTGCACCGCGTGGAACAGCCCGTCCGGGCCCGCGCCCGTCAGCGTGACACGGCCGCCGCCCGGGGTGGTGGCCGCGCCGCCGACGACGCTCAGGCGGTAGCCGCCCGACGGCAGGTCGTACCGCGTGTCCCCGTGGCCGTGGGGCCGCTCGCGGCCCGCCCGCACCACCAGCGCGCCCGCGGGCGGCGGCGCACCGGCCGCGACCCCGGTGATCCGGCGTGCGCCCGCCTCCCGCAGCAGCGCCCGCAGCGCCGCCACGGCGTGCCGGTCCGCCGTGCCGTCCACGACCAGCGCGACCTCGTCCGTGACGGCGGCCGGCGCTCCGGCCGCCCGCAGCGACTGCGGGCGCGGCCACACCGGGACCTCCGGGCCGGCCGGGTCCGGGGACGTCGTGGCCGCGCCGGGGGGCGGCGGCACCGCCACGGCGGGCGTGGCGCCCAGCGTCCCGGCGACGACGGCGAACGCGAGGACCGCCGCCCTCCTCCCGCGCCCGAACTGCACGAGCCCCCTCCTCGTCGCTCCACCCGGCTCGTCCGATGCGGCTCTCCGTCGCTCGGCGTGCACGCGCCTGTCACGGAGAGCACAGGGTTCCGAGCCCACCATCCGTGCGGCGCGGGTGTCAACGAGACGCGACGATCCGGGCAATTTGCCCAGCTTTGCCCAGCGGGCACGATGGAAGAGTGTGACCAGGAACACGATGTCCGGCCCAGGGCGCCTGCCTGCGCACGCACGGGGTAAGGGCTGCTTCATCCCGCCTGCGAACCGCAACCGCACCCGCCGGCACCACCGACCGACCGCCCCGCAAGCATCTCCCCAAGGAGGCCCCCGTGGCCGCTACGGTCCGCCTACCGATCCCCGCCCCCTCCAAACCCGGGGCGGAGCCGTCCGCCGACTTCGACACCACGCGCGTGTGCGTGTTCAGCGCGGAGGGAAACTGCGCCGAGGCCCCGCTGACCAGCGAGCCGCCGCTGCCCGACGCCGAACCCCTCACCAGCGAGCCCCCGCTCGCCGACGCCGCCCCACTGGCCCGCGAACCGGACACCTACCCGCAGGCCTCGTACCCGGACTACCCGGGCCACGACCACCAGGACTTCCCCGACGGCCCGGACCTGCTGCGCCCGGAGCCGTAGGCGACCGCACCGCGCCCTGCCGAGCCCCCGCCGGGCACCGCCCGGCCAGCCGGGCCGCCCGGCGCCCGCCCGGACTCCCGCCGCCCGCCCCGTCCCCGCGCCCCGGCGGACGCCCCCGGGACCGCGCGAGCCGGCGCCCCGCCGCGAACCGGGGTCCGCGGACCGGTGCGGTGGTCCCGTACGGCACCCCGGCCGCGCGGCCCGTTCGGGCGTTCGCTACTTTTGCAGCGTGGACAAGAAGAACGCCCTGCGCGCCGGCGCCCTGGCAGCCGGTACGACGCTGATGATGCTGCTCATGTCGTCCCCCGCGCTCGCGGTCACCCGCGACGACGGTGACGACCCCGGGCCGGGCCTGAGCGTCATCGAGACGCTGGGCTGGTTCGTCGTCGCCCCCCTCGGGCTGTTCCTGATCATCACGGCCGCCGTGATGGTCCTGGACAAGTCGACCATCCGCCACACCAAGCCGAAGGCGGAGTCCAGGGCCGAGGTCCAGCCCCAGGCCTGACCCGGCGCCCCCCGGACCGCACCGGCAGTCCGTCCCGCACGTCCCGCAGGCGCCGTCCTCGCCGCCGTACGCCCCGCCCGCCGCGCGTACGACACCGAGAACGGAGGGCCCCGCCGCCCTCAGCCGGGCGTGAACTCGTACCGCACCTCGTACAGATGCCCCGCCTTCACCATGACGGCGGCCTCCACCGCACGGTCGTCGTCGCTGAGGACCACACGCAGGGTGCGCAGGACCGGCAGATCGCTGGGGAGGCCGAGCCGCCGGTACTGCTCCTGCGTGGGGACCCGGGCCGAGATCCGGTCGACACTCAGCCGGGGCGGGAATCCGAGCGCGCGCAGGAGCGTGGGCGTACCGCCACGGATCTTCCGCGGTTCGGCGAGGGCGGTGCCCCGGGCGATCGCGGACGGGTAGTACGAGGTGACCAGCTCGACCGGTTCACCGTCGACGGACAGGAGCTGGTGACGCGAGACGGCCGGCTCGCCCTCACCGAGACGCAGGGCGGACGCGACGTCGGCTGGGGGCGGGGCCTCGCACACGTCGAGCAGCGTGCTGACCGCACGGCCGCCGGGCTCCGCGATCTGGCGCAGCCACGGGTACGGCTCCCCGGGGGCGGCGGGAGAAAGCGAGCCCGCCGGGCGGACGGTCCGCTGCCGGTGTGCGCGCACGGTGACGGCGGCCCCGGCGCGGCCGACCACAAGCCGCTCCTCCTTCAGGATCTGCAACGCCTT
>DASTDN010000318.1:0-5854 GCA_035710365.1 Streptomyces sp.
GGCCTCGAAGGCCTGTTCCGGGTCGGTCACCGGGTCGAGCAGTTCGTACTCGACGGTGACGGCGGCTGCGGCCATCCGGGCGGTGTCGGGGTGGTCGGCGGCGACGGCCGCGATGGGCTCGCCGTGGTGGCGTACCACCTCGGAGGCGAACACGGGGCGGTCGGCCTTGCCGCGGCCGTGCAGGGGGTCGCCGGGGACGTCCTCGTGGGTGATGACGGCGCGGACGCCGGGCATCTCGCGCGCGTGGGTGGTGTCGATGGACACGATGCGCGCGTGCGCGTGCGGCGAGCGCAGCACCGCGCCCCACAGCAGGCCCTCGGCCCACAGGTCGGCGGCGTAGGGGAAGGTGCCCTCGGTCTTGGCGCGGGCGTCGGAGGCCGGGAGCGAGGCGCCGAGGCCGTGCGGGGCCGGTTCGGGCACCGGGGTCGCCTCCGGGGCCTGCGCCGTGGCGGTGTCGTTGCTCACGGGTGGCCTCCGTCCGGGCCGTGGGGCTGGTCGTGGTCCGGGTCGTGGGACTGGTCGTGCTGTCCGCCGTGGCCCTGCGGCTGCGGGCCGCCGAACGCCGTGGAATGCACGCCGCCCGCGCCCGGTCCCGCCTGGTGCGGGACGCGGGGCCCGTCGGCGTCCGGGTCGGAGGCCTCGGCGGCGTGGTGCGCCTCGCGCTCGGCGACGACCTCCTTGACCGCGGCCACGACGCCCCGGTAGCCGGAGCAGCGGCAGAGGTTGCCGCACAGCGCCTGGCGGGTCTCCAGTTCGGTGGGGGCGGGGTTGCCCTCCAGCAGGTCGTGCACGGTCATCGCCATGCCGGGCACGCAGAAGCCGCACTGCACGGCGCCGCACCGGGCGAGCGCCCGCTGCACGTCGGAGGGGCGTCCGTCGGTGGCGAGGCCCTCGACGGTGCGCACCTCGCTGCCGGCCGCGGTCACGGAGGGGACCAGGCAGGAGGCGACGAGCCGGCCGTCGACCTGGACGTTGCAGGCGCCGCACTCGCCCTGCGAGCAGCCGTCCTTGGCGCCCGCGAGCCCGAGGCGTTCGCGCAGCACGTACAGCAGCGACTCGCCGATCCAGGCGTCGGTGACGGGCCGGTCGGTGCCGTTGACGCGCAGCACGTACGAGGCGAGCGGGTGGTCGTCGTGCAGGGTGGCCGCGGGCTGTCCGGCGCCCTCCGCGGCCTCCGTGCCGGCTCCGGCCGCGTCGTGCGGGGCGGGCTCTTCGGGGGCCGCCGGGCCGTCGGTCCCTGCGGCGTTCTCGGCGGGCCCGGTGCCCTCGGGGACGCCGTCCGCCGCGTCGTCGGCCGCGGCGGGCTCCGCGACGGCCTCCTCGGGGGCGCTGCGCGCGTCCTCGGGGGCGGCCTCGCCGGTGGCGGCCGGGTCTTGCGGGCCGGGCTGCGGTTCGGGCTGTCCCGCCGGGGGCGCGGCCTCGTACGCCTCGGCCGGGTGCTGCGGCACCTGGTCGGCGAAGTGCTGGTCGGCGAGACCCTGCTCGGCGACGTGCGGCTCGGCGAGACCCTGCTCCGCGAGGTGCTGCGGGGCGGCCGCGGGGTCGCCCTGGTCCTGGTGCGCGGGGTCGGCGGGCTCGGGGTGCGCCACGGGCGCGGGCGCGTGCTCGTACCCGGGCACCGGCTGTCCGCCGAGCACGCCCGGGTCCTGGGCGTACGGCTCGGTCTTCCGGGCGTACGGCTCGGTGTCCGGGAAGTACTGCTCGGCCGGGCCGCCGTACGGCTGGGCCTGCGCCGGGTCCGCCAGGTGGTGCGGCAGGTGCGGTCCGGCCGGGTCGGGGTCGCCGTACGAATGCCCCGGGGCCGGGTGCCCGTGCTCGGCGGGCGGGCCGTAGTCCGCGGGCTGTCCGGTGCTCCCCGTGCCCCACGGCTGGCCCGTCGGCTGCGTGGCCCAGGGGGCGGGGGCGCCGCCGGGCAGGGTCGGCGGCGGGGTGCCGCCCCACTGCTCGACCAGTGACGACGCGGTGAACTCCCCCGACTCGTCCGGCAGGTCGCCCCCGGCGACGGGGATCGACCACTGGCCGGTGACGTCCTGCCCGGGGGCGGACTGCCGCTGCCCCGCCGGGGAGGCGTCCTCGCCGGTTCCGCCGTCGTGGTACTCCCACGGTCCGCTCGCGCCGGACTGGTACGTGAACCGGTCGCCGCCGGAGGTGTCCTGGCCGCCCATGGCCGGGTCGTGCCACTGGGCGCCGTCGGCGGGCGGGCCGACGGACGGCCAGACGGCCCCGGGGTCCGTTCCCGCGGCGGTGGGCGTCACGGTGATCTGCGGCGGCACGTAGCCGTGGCCGGGCGCGGCGAGCGGGCTGTCCAGGAGGGCGTCTATGCCGCCCTCGGGGAGGTTCACGAACGCGGTCGCGCCGTCGTCGTAGTCGCCGTGGGGCAGCGGGTCCCAGCGGCCGCCGCCCCCGGGCATGCCCTCCTGGTGCTGGTCGTCGGTCACGTCAGCGCCCTCCCCAGTGCTCGTCGGGCCAGCGCGGCGACGGTGCGCCGCAGGTGCAGTACGGCGGGCGGCAACTGCTGCGCGGAGCCGTCCTCGGCGGGGCCCGGGTCGGGGATGCAGGCCGCGGCGACGTACTCGCCGAAGGCGCCGAGCGCCTCGGGCACGATCGCGCGGTTGTTGTCCCAGTCGATGAGCTGGGCCACCCACTGCTCGGCCTCCAGGGGCCGCAGCGGCATGGGCGCGATGGCGCCCACCGCGCAGCGCACACTGCGCCGGGCCGGGTCGAGGACGAGCGCGACGGACGCCAGCGCACGCCCGGGGCCGGTGCGTCCGGTCGCCTTGAGGAAGACCTGCGGGGCGTGCAGCAGCGGCACGCGCACGTAGCCGATGAGTTCGCCGGAGCGCAGCATGTCCATGCCGGCCAGCAGGTGCGACACCGGGAGTTCGCGGCGGGCGCCGTCCGCTCCCGCGATGACGAGGGTCGCCTCCAGCGCGGCGAGCACCGGCAGCGCGTCGCCGGTCGGAGCGGCCGAGGCGATGTTGCCGCCGAGGGTGCCCGCGTTGCGGATCTGGGGCGGTCCGGCGGCGCGCGCGGCGGCGGCGAGCGCCGGGATGAGCGCGGCGAAGTCGGGGCGGCCCATGCGCGCGTGGGTGAGTCCGGCGCCGAGCAGCGCGTGGCCGTCCTGGTACTGCCAGCCGCGGATCTCGCTGATGCGGCCGAGGCCGACCAGCGCGGCGGGCCTGAGCTGCCCGGAGTTCACCGCGGCCATGAGGTCGGTGCCGCCCGCGACGGGCACGGCGGCGGGCACGGCGGTGAGGGCCGTCACGGCCTCGTCCAGTGTCGTGGGCAGCGTGACGGCCTGCGCCGTCCGCGGTGCGTGCGTGGTCAAACCTGCTGCCCCTTCCCGCTGCCCCTGAATCCCGCCTTCGCTGGCCGTACGGTACGTGCCGACAGGGCGGACGTGGCAACTCTGGCACATCTTCGCAGGGCGAGAACGCGTGGGTCCGCTAGGAGGCGTTCGCCCGCCTCAGCACCCGGATCACCCGTTTCGGGGCGTCATCGCCGATGTGCTCGATTCGGCCGCTTTCGGTGACTCCCGTGCCCCTTTTCGCAGGGTTGCCTCTCTCGCGTGTTCGGGACTTTCTACGCACTTGTTCGGGCGGTATCGGCCACGCGCGGAGGCCGTCGGAACGTCATCCCGCGGGGGGCGGTCCCTCGATCGGGCGGCCGAGTACGCCGGGCCGTCGCTGCCACGGACGGGGTCCGGAGGATGGCCGGTATGCGACGCCCAGCGCGTCGAGCCGCCGGTAGTGGACGGCCATCCGGCGCTCGAAGTCGGCGTAGTCCCGTTCGGCGGGGGCGGGCAGCGGGCTCCAGGCGACCTCGGCGAGGGCCACGAGCCGGGGAAAGACCTGGTAGTCGACCCGCCCCTGGTCCTCCATCACCTCGGTCCACACGTTGGCCTGGGTGCCCAGCACGTGGCGGGCCTCGTCCGGGCCGAGCTCCGGCGGGACCGGCTCGAAGCGGTAGACGTCCTCCAGGGTGCGGACGTACCCGATGGGCACGGGCTCGTCGGGGCCGGCGTCCTGGCGGTGGTCCAGGTACACCTGCTGTTCCGGGCACATCACGACGTCGTGTCCGGACCGCGCCGCCTCGACGCCGCCGCGGTGGCCGCGCCACGACGACACGGCCGCGCCGGGCGCGAGTCCGCCCTCCAGGATCTCGTCCCAGCCGATGAGCCGGCGGCCGCGCGCGGTGAGCCAGGTGTCGAAGTGGGCGGTGAACCAGGCCTGCAGGGCGTCCTCGTCGGGCAGGGAGAGTTCCCGCATGCGGGCCTGCGCGGCGGCCGAGCGGCGCCACTGGTCCTTGGGGCATTCGTCGCCGCCGACGTGGATGAAGCGGGACGGGAACAGGTCCAGGACTTCCTCGAAGACGCCTTCGTAGAAGCGCAGGGTGTGGTCCGCCGGCGCGAGCACGTTCGGGCTGATGCCCCAGGTGTCCCAGACGGTGAGGGCGGTGGTGTCGACGACGTCGGTGTTGCCCAGTTCGGGATAGGCGGCGATGGCGGCCTGCGAGTGTCCCGGCACGTCGATCTCGGGGACGACGGTGATGTGGCGTTCGGCCGCGTACGCGACGATCTCGCGGATGTCGTCCTGCGTGTAGTGGCCGCCGTGCGGCCGGTCGTCCCACAGCGGCGAGGCGCGGTGGCCGAATTTCGTGCGGGACCGCCAGGAACCCGTCCCGGTCAGATTCGGGTACCGGCGGATCTCGATGCGCCATCCCTGATCGTCCGTCAGGTGGAGGTGCAGGACGTTGAGTTTGTGGGCCGCCATGAGATCGAGGTGGCGCAGGACGCCGTCCTTGGGCGTGAAGTGCCGGGCCACGTCGAGCATCAGGCCGCGCCAGCCGAAGCGGGGCGCGTCCCGGACGTCCGTCAGGGGCAGGCGCCAGGTCCGGCCGGGCAGCGGGGCGCGCCGGAAGGCGTCGGGGCCGAGCAGTTGGCGCAGCGTCTGGGCGCCCCAGAACAGTCCGGCGGGGCCGCCGCCCACGAGGTCGACGCCGTCGGCCGCGACGGTGAGCCGGTAGCTCTCCTCGCCCGCTTCACCCGTGGTGCCGGTGGCCGACGGGTCGATGCGCAGGCGTACGGTGTCCCGTCCTCCCGGGTCCCCCGGGGGCAGGGGCAGGCCGGTGGACGCCGTGAGGACGGCGCGCAGCCAGCGTTCGGTGCGTCCGGTTCCCGGCCCGGCGGACAGCCGGGTGTGCGGGCCGAGTTCGAGGAAGCCGGGTCCGCCGTCCGTCACGGCGCGGGGCCGGGGGATCAGGTGCGTCACGCGCGCGTCGTCCCTTCAGTCCTTCGGTCTTCACGGTCCGCGGGCCGGACCGGCGGCATCCCGGCGCCGGTCGCGGGGCCCTGGTCGTGGCGGGGGGCCGCGGAGGCCGCGGGGCCGAGGCCGTGGCGGGGGCCGCGGAGGCCGCCACCGTTCCGTGACGGCAGGGGCACCCTGTGCGACGCCCGGACAGCACAAAGGCCCCAGGGCGCGTCGAACGCACCCGGGGCCCGGCCCGGAGGCCGCCCGCTCCTACTTGTCGCCGCCGCCCTTGCCCTTGTCGTCGCCGCCGGCGCCCATGGATTCGTAGATCTCCTTGCACATGGGACACACGGGGTACTTCTTCGGGTCGCGGCCCGGCACCCACACCTTGCCGCACAGCGCCACGACGGGGGTGCCGTCGAGGGCGCTCGCCATGATCTTGTCCTTCTGGACGTAGTGGGCGTAGCGCTCGTGGTCACCGTCACCGTGCGAGGTCTGTGGCGTCGGCTCGACGAGGGTCCCCGTACCAGTCCCGCGCTCGGGCTCAAGAGTGCTCATGCCAGCAAGGGTACTGAAAACTGACACACATCAGTTCAGCGAAGGGT
>DASTDN010000319.1:0-3696 GCA_035710365.1 Streptomyces sp.
CGTCGCCGGCTCGGTCACCGGGCGCGTCGCGGGCGGATCCATGAGCGAGATCGGCATGCGGGTGCTGGCGCGTGGCGACGACGCCCGTGACGACGTGAACTATCTGAGCCGGACACGGGACGGCACTCCGGTGAAATCGTCGACGATACTGCTGCGGGACTCGACGGACACCGTGTTCGGCGCCCTGTGCGTGAACCTCGACATCGGTGCCGTGACCCGCGCCCACGAGCTGCTCGGCGCGCTCGCGGGTGTCGCCGCCGCCCCCGCCGAACTGCCCGTCACCACCTTCGGCAACGACATCGACGCCGTGGTCGACGCCGTCGTGGACACCCACCGGGCCCGCGAGGACAAGAGCTGGGCGGAACTCGACCGCGGCCGTCGCCTGGAACTGTTCCGCGCCCTGGACGCACGAGGGGTCTTCGCCGTCCGCCGCTCCGTCGAGCAGGTCGCCACCCGGCTCGGCATCTCCCGCGCCTCCGCCTACAACTACCTGTCCCGCGCCCGGGCCCCGCACCAGCAGGACCACGACCAGAACCCGGGGGAGAAGCGGAACCGGACCGATCAGCAGGACCGGAACCGCAGACGGAACGACATGCCGGACCACGGTCGCGATCAGCAGGGCCGCGACCGGAACGACACCACCGCCACCCCCGGAGGACACGCGTGACGACCACCACCCCGCCCGTCACCCTGGACGACGTCCGGGACGCCGCCGCGCGGCTCAAGGGCGTCGCGCACCGCACGCCCGTCCTGCGTTCCCGCACCCTGGACGCGCTCGTGGGCGCCGAGGTCCACCTCAAGTGCGAGAACTTCCAGCGGGTGGGCGCGTTCAAGTTCCGCGGCGCCTACCACGCGGCGTCCCGGCTCACTCCGGAGCAGCTCACCCGGGGCATCGCCGCGTACTCCTCCGGCAACCACGCCCAGGCCGTCGCTCTGGCCGCCCGCGAACTCGGCAGCACCGCCGTCATCGTCATGCCCGAGGACGCGCCGCCCTCCAAGCGCGAGGCCACCGCGGGGTACGGCGCCGAGATCGTCACCTACGACCGCTACACCGGCGACCGCGTCGCCGTCGCCGAGGCCCTCGCGGCCGAGCGCGGCCTCAGCCTCATCCCGCCGTACGAACACCCCGACGTCATGGCGGGCCAGGGCACCGCCGCGCTCGAACTCCTTGAGGAGGCAGGGGAGCTGGATGCCCTGCTCGTCCCGGTCGGCGGCGGGGGACTGATCGCCGGGAGCGCCACGGCGGCGAAGGGGATCCACGCCGGAATCCGGGTGATCGGCGTCGAACCGGAGGCCGGCGACGACACCAAGCGGTCGCTGGAGGCGGGGCACCGCGTCAGCGTTCCCGTCCCGCGCACCATCGCCGACGGGCAAGCCCTGCACACTCCGGGCGAGCTGACGTTCTCCGTCAACAGACGTCTCGTGGACGCGGTAGCGCTCGTGACGGACGACGAGATCCGCGCCGCCATGCGCTTCGCGTTCGAACGGCTGAAGATCGTCCTGGAGCCGAGCGGGGCCTCCCCGCTGGCCGCGCTGCTCAGCGGCCGCGCCGGCCCGCTGCCGCACCGCGTCGGTGTGATCCTTTCCGGCGGCAACATCGACGCGCAACGCTTCGCACGTCTCTGCGGCCCCGACGCATGATCCTCACCGCCACCGCCACCGCCACCGCCACCGCCACCGCCACCGCCACCGCCACCGCCACCGCCACGGCCCTGATCACCCCGCGGCGAGGGCGATGGACGTGCGTTCCCGTCCCGGGCGGGTGACGGCTTCTCCCGCGTGGCGCTCCCGGGTTGACGGGCGGAGGATGAAGTGGTGGGGCGGGACTGCCGCCGGGCCACTCAGGGCAGACGGAGACCGGCCCCGGCCGTAGGAAGCGGCGCGAAAGGAGGAGTGACATGTTCGAGGTGAAGACGCTCGACAAGCCGGACGAACGGCGGGACTTTCCCAGCGGCCACCTCGAGGCCGTCCACATGTCCGGGCTGGACTTCGCCGTGGCGACGTTCGAACCGGGCTGGCGCTGGTCGGAGTCCGTGGCACCCATCGCGGGCACCGAGAGCTGCCAGGTCCACCACAACGGCTATGTCGTCCAGGGCCGTATGCACGTCCGGATGGACGACGGTGCCGAAGGAGAGGTCGGGCCCGGTGACGCGTTCGTGTGCACGCCCGGCCACGACGCCTGGGTCGTCAGCGACGAGCAGGTGATCCTTTTCGACTTCGCGGGAGGCATGGCACAGGACTACGCCAAGGCATAGCGTCCACGGAGTGAATCCACGGCTCGACGAGAACGGCCGGCTCCACGGACCGGCGACCACGCCCGGCGGGCCGGGGACCGACCCGCAGTCTCAGACGGGGAGCAGACGGGACACCAGCGTGCCGAGCTGGCGGGCGTTGCGGCACTCGTGCATCTCGACCAGCTCGGCGTAGCCGGGCGCGGCCGAGTCACCCGTGCCCCACAGGGACCCCCGCTCGGGGTTCAGCCAGTAGACGCGCCGGGCCCGTCCGGCGATGCGGCGGACGGCCGGCAGGTTCGGGTCGCTCCGGTTCGTGCGGGCGTCGCCCAGCACGAACACCGTGGTGCGCGGCCCGACGGCGTCGGCGTACCGCTCGGCGAACTCGCCCAGGGCCACGCCGTAGTCGCTGCTCCCGTGCCAGCCCGTCAGCGTGGCCTCGTCCCGGATACGGGCGCCCAGCCCCTGCGGGTCGGCCGCGCCGTGCTGGAGCAGACCGGTCACTTCGTCGATCCGGTTGACGAAGGCGAACACCCGGACCTTGCCGAACTGGTCGTGCAGCGCCTGGACCAGCAGCATCGTGAAGTCCGAGAAACCGGACACCGAGCCGGACACGTCGCACAGCAGGACCAGTTCGGGCCGGGCCGGACGCCGACGGCGCAGCACCGGACGCATGGGCACTCCGCCCGTCGACAGCGATCCGCGCAGAGTGCGCCGCAGGTCGATGGAGCCGCGCGACGCCCGCCGACGCCGTGTGGCGAGCCGCGTCGCGAGCTTGTGGGCCAGCGGCTGGACCGTGCGGCGCAACTCGGCGAGCTGCTCCTTTCCGGCGAGCAGGAAGTCCACCCGGTCCGGCGTCGGTGGCACCGCGCGCCGGGCCAGCTCGTCGCGGTCCCGCCGTTCGGCGACCCGTCTGCGTGCCTCCGCGCCCACCATCCGCCGGAATGCCTCGATGCGGTGCCGGATCTCGTCCTCCAGCAGCCGGTCGGCGAATCCGGGGCCGGGGCCGGTGTTCGCCGACCGCACCGAGTCGCGGACGCGGGCGAGCAGGGTCTGTGGCCGGAGCCGGTCCAGGGTCTGGGCGGCCGACCAGCCGCCCGACCCGGGGGAGGAGCCGTAGCCGCCGAAGCCGTCGACCGCCTCGGCGGCCAGTTGTTCCAGTCGCGCCCGGTCGTCGGAGGCCAGCGCCTCGGCGAGCCGGTCCCGCAGGTCCTCGCGCCCCGCCGGTTCGCCGCCGGGGCCGCCGACCGCCCGTGGAAAGTACAGATCGAAGACGGGGTCGAACACGCGCCGCTGTTCCGGGGTGTGCAGCAGCGTCGCGGCCAGCCCTTCCCGCAGCAGTTCCCGGTCGGCCAGGCCGAGCGCTGTCACCGCCCGCGCCGCGTCCACCGTCTCGCCCGTGCCGACCCGCACACCGTGCGCACGCAACGCCCCGACGAGCGACGTCAGCCGCCCACCCACGTCC
>DASTDN010000320.1:0-2212 GCA_035710365.1 Streptomyces sp.
GGAGACCCGCCTCGTGCCCGAACGGGGCTACGAGCTGGCGCTGATCCCGGCCGTACCGCTGCCGCGCAAGCCCACCCCCGAGCTGATCACCGTCCCGGGCCGGCTGCGCGGCACGATCAAGGCGACCGAGCAGATCCTGGAACGCACCAAGGCCGACTGCGTCGTCGGCTTCGGCGGCTACGTCGCCCTGCCCGGCTACCTCGCGGCCAAGCGGCTCGGCGTGCCCATCGTCATCCACGAGGCCAACGCCCGCCCCGGCCTCGCCAACAAGATCGGCTCGCGCTACGCCTCGCAGGTGGCCGTCGCCACCCCGGACAGCAAGCTGCGCAATGCGCGCTACATCGGCATCCCGCTGCGCCACTCCATCGCCACCCTCGACCGGGCCGCCGCCCGTCCCGAGGCCCGCGCGCTGTTCGGCCTCGCCCCGAACCTGCCGACGATGCTGGTCTCCGGCGGCTCCCAGGGCGCCCGCCGCCTCAACGAGGTCGTCCAGCAGGTCGCGCCCTACCTCCAGCAGGCCGGCATCCAGATCCTGCACGCGGTCGGCCCGAAGAACGAACTGCCGCAGGTGCAGCAGATGCCCGGGATGCCGCCGTACATCCCGGTAAGTTACCTGGACCGGATGGACCTCGCGTACGCCGCGGCCGACATGATGCTCTGCCGCGCGGGCGCGATGACCGTCGCCGAACTCTCCGCCGTCGGGCTCCCCGCCGCCTACGTCCCGCTGCCCATCGGCAACGGCGAACAGCGGCTGAACGCCCAGCCGGTGGTCAAGGCCGGCGGCGGCCTGCTGGTCGACGACGCGGAACTCACCCCGCAGTGGGTGCAGCAGAACGTCCTGCCCGTGCTCGCCGACCCGCACCGGCTGTACGAGATGTCCCGCGCCGCCGCCGAGTTCGGCCGCCGGGACGCCGACGACCTGCTCGTCGGCATGGTGTACGAGGCGATCGCCGCGCGTGCGCGCCGATAGGGCGGCATGACGGACCCACCCGTGTGACGGAAGGCAGGGAGCGTGGCCGGTACGACGACCGCCGAGCGCGGTGAACGCCGGAAGGAGTCGTCCGGCCCGCCCATCGTGCGGCGCCTCGGCCCGCGCCGCGTCCGCCTGATCGCGGCCGCCTCCCTCGCCCTGGTCCTGGTCGCGGCGGGGGTCCTGTGGCTGCTGTACGGGTCCTCCTGGCTGCGCGTCGAGCGCGTGACGGTCTCGGGCACCGGCCTGCTGACGGACGATCAGGTCCGGGAGGCGGCGGACGTGCCCGTGGGGTCGCCGCTGGTGTCCGTCGACACCGGCGCCGTCGCCGCCCGGCTGCGGGAGAAGCTGCTCAGGATCGACTCGGCCGACGTGACGCGTTCCTGGCCGCACGACGTCCGTGTGGAAGTGACCGAGCGCGAGCCGGTGCTCCTGGTCCGCAAAGCCGGGAAGTTCGTCAAGGTGGACGACGCGGGCGTCCGTTTCGACACCGTCTCCCGGGCACCCGAAGGTGTGCCCCTGCTGGAACTGCGTCCCACCCGATCCGGTTCCGCCGCGGCGAGCCTGCGCCGCTTCGACCCGGCCCGGCTGGTGCGCGAGGCGGTGCGCGTCGCCGGTGACCTGCCGTCCGCCGTCGCCCGCGGCACCCGGCGGATCACGGTCCGCTCCTACGACGACATCACGCTCGAACTGGCCGGCGGGCGCACCGTCGCCTGGGGCAGCGGCGAGCAGGGCGGGGCGAAGGCCCGCACGCTGACCGCCCTGATGAAAGCGGCCCCCGGCGCGGCGCACTTCGACGTGAGCGCCCCCGCCGCCCCCGCGTCATCAGGGAGTTGACGCTCATCCGTGCAGGCCAGCACCCTGGTTGGGTGTCACACCGCTTGATCACATAGGGTGAAAAGAAAAACGGGAGGTTCGGCGTGTTCGTTGAACGGGCGCCGCTTGTCGACTTAGTGTCCTGTTCAGAAGGGTCAGACGAAGCCCAGCAACAGACACACTGGTAACCCGAAACTTCAGCGTTAGGGTTCGGGTCGGCGTACGGACCGTCCCATTCGGCATCAGTCGTCGGATCGCGGAGCGCGGCGCGTAACGGTGATTCGACGACACGTAACTCGAGGCGAGAGGCCTTCGACGTGGCAGCACCGCAGAACTACCTCGCAGTCATCAAAGTCATCGGTGTCGGCGGCGGTGGTGTCAATGCCATCAACCGGATGATCGAGGTCGGTCTCAAGGGCGTCGAGT
>DASTDN010000321.1:0-2190 GCA_035710365.1 Streptomyces sp.
GGCCGGTGGCGCCGACTACGAGACGATCATGTACGAGGGGTACGGACCCAACGGCGTCGCGGTGCTCATCGAGTGCCTCACCGACAACCGCAACCGCGCCGCCTCCGAGGTCCGCGTCGCCATGACCCGCAACGGCGGCTCCATGGCCGACCCGGGCTCGGTGTCGTACCTGTTCAACCGCAAGGGCGTGGTGATCGTCCCCAAGGGCGAGCTGTCCGAGGACGACGTCCTGGGCGCGGTCCTGGACGCGGGCGCCGAGGAGGTCAACGACCTCGGTGAGACCTTCGAGGTCGTCAGCGAGGCCACCGACCTGGTCGCGGTCCGCACGGCCCTCCAGGAGGCGGGCATCGACTACGACTCCGCCGACGCCAACTTCGTCCCGACCATGCAGGTCGAGCTGGACGAGGAGGGCGCCAAGAAGATCTTCAAGCTGATCGACGCGCTGGAGGACAGCGACGACGTGCAGAACGTCTTCGCCAACTTCGACGTCAGCGACGAGATCATGGAAAAGGTCGACGCGTAGCACTGCCGTGCGGCACGGTCTCCGGCGGGCCGAAGGGACACGTTCCCTCCGGCCCGCCGCCGTTGTCAGTGGCACCGGCTAGCCTGACGGCGTTGCAGGAGATCACCGACCACGAACCACCACCCCCGCCGGAGCTACGGTGCCCGGGCGGGCCCGCGCGAGCGGCGGGCGGTTCAGCGGCGAGGAGGGGCGTGCGCGTGCGTGTGCTGGGGGTGGACCCGGGCCTGACCCGGTGCGGTGTCGGCGTGGTCGAGGGCGTCGCCGGCCGGCCGCTGACCATGCTGGGCGTCGGCGTCGTGCGCACACCCGCGGACGCGGACCTCGCCCACCGCCTCGTCGCCGTGGAGCAGGGCATCGAACAGTGGCTGGACGAGCACCGCCCGGAGTTCGTCGCGGTCGAGCGCGTCTTCAGCCAGCACAACGTGCGTACGGTGATGGGCACCGCCCAGGCCAGCGCCGTCGCCATGCTGTGCGCCGCCCGCCGCGGCATACCCGTCGCCCTGCACACCCCCAGTGAGGTCAAGGCCGCCGTCACCGGCTCGGGGCGCGCCGACAAGGCGCAGGTCGGAGCCATGGTCACCCGGCTGCTGCGGCTCGCCGCACCCCCCAGGCCGGCCGACGCCGCCGACGCCCTCGCGCTCGCCATCTGCCACATCTGGCGCGCCCCGGCGCAGGGCCGCCTCCAGCAGGCCGTCGCCCGGCACACCACCCACGCCCCGAAAGGCCGTACGGCATGATCGCCTTCGTCAGCGGCACGGTCGCCGCGCTCGCCCCCGACACCGCGGTCGTCGAGGTCGGCGGCGTCGGCATGGCCGTCCAGTGCACGCCGAACACGCTGTCCACGCTCCGCCTCGGCCGGCCCGCCCGGCTCGCCACGTCCCTGGTGGTGCGCGAGGACTCCCTCACGCTGTACGGCTTCGCGGACGACGACGAGCGGCAGACGTTCGAGCTGCTCCAGACCGCCAGCGGCGTCGGACCGCGCCTCGCCCAGGCGATGCTGGCCGTGCACCAGCCCGACGCGCTGCGGCGCGCCGTGTCCACCGGCGACGAGAAGGCGCTCACCGCCGTCCCCGGCATCGGCAAGAAGGGCGCCCAGAAACTGCTGCTCGAACTGAAGGACCGCCTCGGCGCTCCCACCGGCGCCCCCACCGTGGGAGCCCCGGTCACGGCCGGCTGGCGCGACCAACTGCACGCCGCCCTGATCGGCCTCGGCTACGCGACCCGCGAGGCCGACGACGCGGTGGCCGCCGTCACCCCGCAGGCCGAGGCCGCCGGGGGCACGCCCCAGGTGGGACAGCTCCTGAAGGCGGCGCTGCAGACCCTGAACAGAACGCGCTGAACGCCGCGTGGCGGAGCCCGCCCGACACACCGCCCCACCGTGAGGCCCCCCCACGGCCCGTCCGCGCCGCCCGCCGGCCCCGGGCGCCCGCCCTCCCCCTCGCACCCCCAACCCACCGCGACCCGACCCGAGGCACTCCATGAACTGGGACGACACGACCGACCCGACCGACAGCGGCGCGGCCGAGCGGCTCGTCGACACCGTCGCCGACCGTGAGGACCCGGCCGTCGAGGCCGCGCTGCGCCCCAAGGACCTGGGCGAGTTCATCGGCCAGGAGAAGGTCCGCGAACAGCTCGACCTGGTGCTGCGCGCCGCCCGCGCGCGCGGC
>DASTDN010000322.1:0-3981 GCA_035710365.1 Streptomyces sp.
ACGCCGACGCCCTGGTCGGCGAGCACCTTCTCGGCGACGGCTATCTGCTGCGAACGACTGGCCTGATCGGCGCTGGTCGCGTAGTCGAGGCCGCCGTACTTCTCCCAGTTCGCCTGGGTGAGCTGGAGGCCGCCGTAGCGCCCGTTCCCGGTGTCCGCGCTCCAGGAGCCACCGCTCTCGCACTCCGCCACCTGGTCCCAGGTGGTTCCGCTGGCCGCGCTCGCGCCGGTGGCGCCGAGCAGGGGGATCGCGATGGCCGAGCCGGTCACTCCGGCCGCGACGAGGAGTGCCGGAGCCTGACGGGGCCGACGGTGACGACCGTTCCCGGGGAGCATGCGCGGACCTTTCGCGAGACGGCGGTGAACGGCGCGGCGGGTGTGACCCGGGGCCACGCTGCCCCGGAACGTATAGGTATTCGAACAGCAGTCACAAGTTCATGCCGCGTAGATCACGTGAAGATCACAGTGCTGACGTGGTGTCATGTGTGTCGTGTATGGCGGAACCACTCCGCCGGAACCGCCCATGTCGAACAGAACGTGGGGGCGAGGTGCGGTCCCCGGTGCCGTACGCGTGCCGGGCCGGGCGCCGGGCCGGGGGGTCAGCGCTCCGGTGTGAACTCGACCGGGAGGGTGCGCAGTCCGCGCATGATGAGGCCGCCGCGCCACCGCAACTCGGCCGGGTCCACGGCCAGTCGCAGGTCGGGCAGGCGGGTGAGGAGCGTGGCGAGCGCCGTCTGTCCCTCCAGGCGGGCGAGCGGGGCGCCGAGGCAGTAGTGGATGCCGTGCCCGTAGCCGAGGTGCTGGTTGTCCGTGCGGGCGAGGTCGAGGGCGTCCGGGTCGGCGAAGCGTGCCGGGTCCCGGTCGGCGGCGGCCAGCACGACGAGGACGGGGTCGCCGGGCGCGATGTCCTGGCCGCCGATCGTGAGGGGTGCGGTGGCGAACCGCCAGGTGGCCAGCTCCACGGGCCCGTCGTGGCGCAGGAGTTCCTCCACCCCCGTGGCGAGCAGGCCGGTTTCCCCGGCGGCGAGGGAGTCCTGCAGGAGGGCACGCTGGGCGGGGTGGGCGAGCAGGGCGTGGGTGCCGTTGCCGATGAGGTTGACGGTCGTTTCGAAACCGGCGAACAGCAGGATGAACGCCATCGCCGCCGCCTCGTTCTCGGTGAGGTGCTCGCCGTGGTCGGAGGCGCGGATGAGACCGGAGATGAGGTCCTCTCCGGGGGCCGGTGCGGCGGGCAGGGCGGCGCGCTTGCGGTGGATGAGTTCGGCGAGGTAGCCGCGCATCCGCTTCACGGAGCGGGCGACTCCGCCGCGCGGTCCGCCGCCGTGCCGGATCATCATGCCCGCCCAGTCCCGGAAGTCGTCCTGGTCCTCGCGGGGGACGCCGAGCAGGTCGCAGATGGCGTAGATGGGCAGCGGGAAGGCGAAGTCGTGGATGAGGTCGGCCGAGCCCCGGGCGGCGAAGCCGTCGATCAGCCGGTCGGTGAGTTCCTGCACGCGGGGCGCGAACTCGGCGACCCGGCGGGGCGTGAACGCCTTGCTGACCAGGCGGCGCAGCCGGGTGTGGTCCGGCGGGTCGATGTTGAGCAGATGCGTCATCAGCTCGGCCTTGCGCTCACCGGGGATGCCGGTCTTCCCCCGGGCGTGCGCGGGCTCGTCGTGGTGCGCCGGGTTCTTGGACAGGCGGTGGTCGGCGAGCGCCCGCTTGGCGTCGGCGTACCGGGTGACCAGCCAGGCCTCCACGCCGCTCGGCAGCCGGGTGCGGTGCACGGGGGCGTGCTCGCGCAGCCAGGCGTAGGCCGGGTAGGGATCGGTGGCGAACTCCCACGTGAACAGTGCGGGGGCGTCGGCGGGAGGCGTGGCGCGGGGGGCCGGCTGGTCGGTCACGGGCTCGACGGTATCGGGGGCGGGCGGGCTGTCCGGGGCGCGGGTCAGGACCGTTCCGCGGCCAGGACGGCGTCCCGGTAGGCCCGTGCCGCGGCTCTCAGGGCCGCCTCGGGGTCGACCCCGCGCGCCTCGGCCTCCACGGCCAGCCGCAGCAGCTCGTAGCCGACGCCCTCGCCGTGGGGGATCTCCACCTCCAGGCCGGCCCTGCGCACGCGGGAGGCCAGTTTCGCGGCGAGGGCGAGGCCCGGCTGGCCCAGCGGAACGCCCTGAGTGACGGACGTGCGCTGCTTCTCCACCTGCTTCATGCGCAGCCAGAGCTCCTTGACCTCCTCGGGGGTGGTCGCCGTCGCGTCGCCGAAGACGTGCGGGTGGCGGCGGACGAGCTTGCCCACGATGGTGGCGGCGACGTCGTCGACGGAGAACGGCTCGTCCTGGTGGTCCTCGGCTATGCGGGCGTGGAAGACGACCTGGAGCAGGACGTCGCCCAGCTCCTCGCGGAGTTCCTCCCGGTCGCCGTCCTCGATCGCCTCGACCAGCTCGTACGCCTCCTCGATGCCGTACTTCGCGAGGCCCTCGTGGGTCTGCCGGGAGGACCAGGGGCATTCGAGCCGGAGCCGGTCCATGATCTGCACCAGGTCGAGGAGCCGGGCGCCGGGCAGGTCGTAGGAGGCGGGCAGCAGCTCCAGCTCCGGCATCCGCACCCGGCCCGAGCCCGCGAGCCGCGCCAGGCCGTCGGTCAGGGCCGGCTCGCCCTCGCCGGCCGCCACGACGACGACCGTGTGACCGCCCGCGCAGGCGGCGACGACTTCCTCGGCGGTAGGGGACGCCTCCGTGACCGCTGTGCCCGCCTCCCGGATGTAGGGGAGCTGCGGATGCGCGCCGTCCGCGCACAGCACGCGGTCGGCGCCGCGCAGCGCCTGCCAGGCCGGCCAGGACAGCAGGCCGGGGGCGACGCGGTGGCTGGTGGTGAGCAGGACGACACGGCCGGGGCCGACGGCCTCGGGGGCGGCGGATCCGGCGGCTTCGGGGGTGGATGCGTTCACGGTCCGAACGTAACCCACCGCGCCGACGGGCCGGCGAGTCGTCCACAGGCCCGCCGGCGCGGGGCGGGTACGGCGGTCCGTCGGGGCCGGTGACACCGGCGCGGACGCGGAGACCGGCACGGACCGGCGGGAGACCGGCGCGAACCGGTGGGACCGCGCGGGCGCGGGAACCGGCGGAGACGGGCGCGAACCGGTGCGGACCGGTGGGACGGCGTGGACGCTGAAACCACCGGAGACCGGCGCGGACCGGCGGGGCCCGGGTACGAGGGCCCCGGCAGGAGACCGGCGGGGCCCTCGTACCGGCCCCGCCCGGGTCAGGCCTGCTGCGGCGGGCCCGCCACCGTCACGTCCCGCACCCACGGCGTCTTGGCGTCGACGCGGCCGCTCTTGTCGACGTCCCAGGTGCCGTAGCGCGGGTTGAGGTCGATGTTGAGCTCCTTGGAGGCCGCGGACAGGGCCTTCCAGAACTCGGGGCGGGAGGTGTCGGTGCCGAGCTTGCGGGCCAGCTTCTGCGCTTCGAGCTGCAGGCGCAGGTTGTCCTCCAGCCGCTCGGGGGCGATGCCGTACTGCTGGAGCCAGGCCGTCTCCAGGCCCTTCGCGCCGCCCGCCTGCTGCTCCAGGCCGGCCCGCATCTGCTGGATCTCCTTGCGGGTGACGTGCACGCCCGCGTCGCGCGCGGCGTGGTGCAGCACCTGGTCGAGGACCATGTTGTGCAGGGTGTCGCGGGTGAGGGTGCCGGTGCGGGAGATGGCCTGCTCGTACTGTGCCGCGTCCCGCACGCCGGCCTGCTGGGCCTCGCGCACCTCGTTGACCCGGTTCTCCAGTTGCGCGACGGTGATCCGCTCGCCGCCGACGACGGCGGCCGCGCCGGGGTGCGCGTCACTGCCGCAGGCGGTGACCAGCGGGGCCGCGGCGAGGGCGGCGGTGAGGAGGAACACGGAACGACTACGGCGGTGCAAGGAAGCCTCCTGAGGAGATTGTGCGCCGATGCACAAAGTCTTGCGGTGATCGATGGTAGGCAGTGGCGGGGCTTTGGCCAAGCCATTCGACCAAGGA
>DASTDN010000323.1:0-4914 GCA_035710365.1 Streptomyces sp.
GGCCACCGCCGGACCCCGACCGCGGCCACCGCCGGACCCCCCGACCGCGCGACGGACACGCGCACGCGGTCAGGCGGCCCCGCGCTGAAGCGCCTCGCACACCGCCGTCGACTCGCGCGCACCGAACTGAACGGCCTTGCCGCAGTGGGCGATCCACGCGGCCACACCCTCCGGAGTGCCGGAGACATAGCCGGTCAGGGCCTCCAGATAGGCCTCGCGGCCCAGTTCCGCGTACCCCACCTCGGCCGGGCACACCGACTTCGGGTCCAGGCCGCTGCCCACCAGGACGACCCGTTCGGCGGCTCGCGCGACCAGGCCGTTGTGCGAGACGAAGGGCCGCAGCGCCATCAGCTCGCCGTGCACGACGGCGGCCGTCACCAGCGCCGGCGCCGAACCACCCGCGACGATCAGCTCCGAGAGACCGTCCAGGCGCCCGGAGACCTCGGCGGCGCCCGGCAGCGGCAGCGCCACGAGCGGCTCGTCCACGGGCTCACCCTCCTGCCGGGGCCGCCCGACCTGTTCGGCCCTGTCGGCCGCCGCCACCAGGTGCAGCCGGGCCAGGACGCGCAGCGGCGACTGCCGCCACACGGACAGCAACTGCCCCGCCTCGGCGGTCAGCCGCAGCGCCGCGCCCATCACGCGCGCGTCGGCGTCACCGCTGAAGTCGCTGCGCCGCCGCACCTCCTCAAGGGCCCAGTCCGCGCCGGACAGCGCGGCGCTCCCGCGCGCACCGCGCAGCGCGGCCTCCGAGGTGATCTCGTTGCTGCGGCGCCGCATGACCCGGTGCCCGTAGACCCGGTCCACGGCCTTGCGTACGGCTTCCACGGAATCGGCCACGCCGGGCAGTGAGCCCAGGGCCGCGAGCGGATCGGCGTCCGCACCTGTCGAACTCATGAGGACGACCCTACGCACCCGGCCCACAAACCCCACGAAGGAGTGGTCTTCTTCACGTCCGTACGTCAGGTGCACCCCCTGCTCGACTACGCTTGATGAACATGAAAATTGCTTTCGTTGGGAAGGGTGGCAGCGGCAAAACCACCCTGTCCTCCCTGTTCGTCCGGCACCTCGCGGCCACCGGGGCGCCGACCGTCGCGATCGACGCCGACATCAATCAGCACCTGGGTGCCGCGCTCGGCCTCGACGACTCCGAGGCGGCGGAACTGCCCGCGATGGGCGAGCACCTGCCGCTCATCAAGGAGCACCTGCGCGGCTCGAACCCGCGCATCGCCTCCGCCGCCACGATGATCAAGACGACCCCGCCCGGCGAAGGCTCCCGCCTGCTGCGGGTCCGCGAGGACAACCCGGTCTACGAGACCTGCGCCCGTCCGGTGGAACTCGACGGCGGCGCCGTCCGTTTGATGGTCACGGGCCCCTTCACGGACGCCGACCTGGGGGTCTCCTGCTACCACTCCAAGACCGGAGCGGTGGAGCTGTGCCTGAACCACCTGGTGGACGGCCCCGACGAGTACGTCGTGGTCGACATGACGGCGGGCTCGGACTCCTTCGCCTCCGGCATGTTCACCCGCTTCGACATGACGTTCCTCGTCGCCGAGCCGACCCGGAAGGGGGTCTCCGTCTACCGCCAGTACAAGGAGTACGCCCGTGACTACGGGGTCGCCCTCAAGGTCGTCGGGAACAAGGTGCAGGGCCCGGACGACCTGGACTTCCTGCGTGCCGAGGTCGGCGACGACCTGCTCGTGACGGTCGGGCACTCGGACTGGGTGCGCGCCATGGAGAAGGGCCGGCCGCTCCGGTTCGACCTCCTGGAGGACTCCAACCGCCAGGCCCTGCGAGCGCTGCGGGACGCCGCCGACGCGACGTACGAGCGGCGGGACTGGGAGCGCTACACGCAGCAGATGGTGCACTTCCACCTGAAGAACGCCCGGTCGTGGGGGAACGAGCGCACCGGGGCCGACCTGACCGCGCAGGTCGACCCCGCCTTCGTGCTCGGCGAACGGGTCACGGCGACGGCCTGACCGTCCGCACCGGCAGGGCTGCCGGTGCGGACAGGGGCCGTCGCGGCCCCGGCCCCCGCAGGACCGCAAGGCCGCGGGACTTCTCACGGACGGTACGGGCCCGGACGGTACTGGGCTCTCAGCTCTTCGCTGCCGGCGTCCCGGGCACGCCCTTGGACGCCGGAGCGGCGGGGCGGCCGGCCATGAAGGCGCCCCAGCCCTGCTTCGGCGCTTCCCCGACGCCCAGCGTGCCCAGCTTCTCCAGCGCACCCGGGTCCTGGGCGTCGAGCCAGTCCGCGAGCTGCCGGAAGGAGACACAGCGCACCTCGGGCTTGGTGCAGACGTGTTCGACGACTTCTTCGACGGCCCGCATGTAGGTGCCGCCGTTCCACGACTCGAAGTGGTTGCCGATGATGAGCGGCGCGCGGTTGCCGTCGTACGCCCGCTGGAAGCCCTTGAGGAGGCTGTCGCGCATCTGGTCGCCCCAGACCTGGTGCATGGCCGGGTCGCCCTGAGTGACCGTCGACTGGTTGACCATGTAGTTGTAGTCCATGGTCAACTGCTCGAAGGTGTGGCCGGGGAATGGCACGAGCTGCATCGACAGGTCCCACAGGCCCAGCTTCTTCTTGGGCCAGAGCTGGTTGTTGACGCCGCTGGTGTCGTAGCGGAAACCCAGGTCGCGGGCGGCCAGCATGAAGTTCTCCCGGCCTTCCAGGCAGGGGGTGCGGGCGCCGACGAGTTCCTTGTCGTAGTCGAAGGGCAGCGGGGACGTGTTCCTCATCCCGGTGTTGGTCTTCCAGGTCTTCACGAACTGCTTGGCCTGGGCAATCTCGTCCTTCCAGTCCTGCACCGACCACTCGCCGACACCGCCGCCGCTGCCGCAGAAGTGCCCGTTGAAGTGGGTGCCGATCTCGTTGCCCTCCAGCCACGCCAGACGCAGTTGCTTGACGGTGTCGACGATGCCGCGGGAGTCGTTGAAGCCGATGTCGGAGCGGCCCGGAGAGTGCTGCGGCGGCCGGTACTGGCTGCGTTTGTCCTCCGGCAGCATGTACACGCCGCTCAGGAAGTACGTCATGGTGGCGTTGTTGGCCTTGGCGACCTCACGGAAGTGGGAGAACAGCCGCTGGCTGTCCTCGCCGGCGCCGTCCCAGGAGAACACGACGAACTGCGGCGGCTTCTGTCCGGGCCTGAGCCGTTCGGGCCGGGGCAGGTGGGGCTGCGCACCGGTGTACGAGGTGGAACCGTCGCCGATCAGCCGGACGACGCTCTTGGGCGCCGGTGCGGCCGGCCCCACTTTCCCTCTCTGCTTCTGCTGAGCCTCGTCGGTGCCGATGCCGCAACCGGCGAGCGACGCGGCACAGACCGCGGCGACCACGGAACCCGCGGCAAACCTGTGGGTGGCGGCCAATCCGCCCACCTTCTTCCTTCTCTCGGACCCACGCCGGTGAGGGCGATGTCTGGTGCCGCCTGCGCCAAGGGGGCGGACAGCGCCGTCAAGGTCGCACGGCACGAAAGAAGGGATTAGTACGACAAGCCGACCAAAGATCTACTTCACTCTCCTGAGTGACCCAATAGCCCATTCACCAGGAAAAGCTATGCCCTCCCTTTACTCTCCATTACGATTCATTTACCGAGCGTTGAATCATCCCGCCGCTGCAAGCCGTGACTCACGGCCGCAACCCGCCCCCGTCACCGAGCGGGGACCACCAGTTCTGCGACCCGCCGCCCCGGAGGAGACGGGAACCATGTCCCCCCATGTCCCTGCCCGCGCCGACTCGACGACGAAGCGCGACCACCGCCCCCACAGTCCGCCACCCGCCACCCCGCCACCGTCCCCGCTCCGCCGGTTCCCCGTCGCGGGCGCCGACGTGTCCGCCTCGATCGCGGTCTTCCTGATCGCACTCCCCCTGTCCCTGGGCATCGCGCTCGCCACCGGCGCGCCCCTCCAGGCCGGCCTGGTCGCCGCTGCCGTGGGCGGGCTCGTCGCCGGACGGCTCGGCGGCTCGCCCCTCCAGGTCAGCGGACCCGCCGCGGGCCTGACCGTCGTCACCGCCGACCTCATCCACCGCTACGGCTGGCGGACGACGTGCGCCATCACCGTCCTCGCCGGCCTCGCCCAGCTCGCCCTCGGCTGCCTGCGGGTGGCACGCGGCGCGCTCGCCGTCAGCCCCGCCATCGTGCACGGCATGCTCGCGGGCATCGGCGTCACCATCGCCGTCGCCCAGTTGCACATCATGCTCGGCGGCACACCGCAGAGCGCCGTCCTGGACAACCTGCGCGCACTGCCCGCCCAACTGGCTGACGTACGCCCCGCCTCACTGGCCGTGAGCGCCCTGACCCTGGCGCTGCTGCTCCTCTGGCCGCGGCTGCCCGGCCCGGCGGGACGTCTGCTGCGCGCCGTGCCCGCCGCGCTGGTGGCCGTCACCGGGGCCACCGCCGCCGCGGCACTCGCCGGAGTGGGCCTGCCCGAGGTGGAGCTGCCGTCCTGGCGCAGCCACGCACTGGCCGGGCTTCCCGAGGGCCCGGTGCTCGGGCTCGTCGCCGCCGTGCTGACCACCACGCTGGTGTGCAGCGTGCAGTCGCTGCTCGGCGCGGTCGCCGTGGACAAGCTGGTGGCCGCCCGGCCCGACCCTCCGTCCGGCGCCGGCCGCTCGGACCTGGACCGCGAACTGCTCGGGCAGGGCGCCGCCAACGTCCTCTCCGGTGCCCTCGGCGGGCTGCCGGTCGCGGGGGTCGCCGTGCGCAGTTCCGCGAACGTGGCGGCAGGTGCCGTGAGCCGGAACTCCACGATGCTGCACGGCGTTCTCGTAGTGGCTGCCGCACTGCTGATGGTCCCCGTCCTGGAGCTCATTCCGCTGGCCTCGCTCGCCGCCCTGGTGATGGCCGTCGGCATCCGCATGGTGTCCCTGCACCACATCCGCACGGTGACCCGCCACCGCGAGGTGCTCGTGTACGCCGT
>DASTDN010000324.1:0-3398 GCA_035710365.1 Streptomyces sp.
CGGCCCGCAGCCCGGCCAGCGCCTCGTCCTGCGAGCCGGCCACCACGACCGCCCGCTCGGCCAGTGCCGCCCGCCCGGCGACCAGCGTCCCGGCCACACCCACCGGCGGCAGGTCCGCCGACTCCACGAAGGAGGCCAGCCGTCCCGCCTGGCCCGCCAGCGAACCCGTGCTCCGCGCCGACACCACCAGCGGCACCACACCGTCCGGCGGCGGGGCGGGGGTTTCCTCGGCGGGCGCCTCTTCGAGGATCACGTGGGCGTTCGTGCCGCTGGCCCCGAACGCGGAGACCCCGGCCCGGCGCGGGCGCCCGTCGCTCGGCCAGTCCCTCGCCTCGGTCAGCAGCTCCACCGCACCGGCCGACCAGTCGACCTCGGTGGTGGGCTCCTCGACGTGCAGGGTGGGCGGCATCACGCCGTGCCGCAGCGCCTGCACCATCTTGATCACGCCCGCGACACCCGCCGCCGCCTGCGTGTGACCGACGTTCGACTTCAGCGAGCCCAGCCACAACGGCCGCCCGGGATCACGGTCCCGCCCGTACGTCGCCAGCAGCGCCTGCGCCTCGATCGGATCACCCAGCGCCGTCCCCGTCCCGTGCGCCTCGACCGCGTCCACGTCCCCGGTGGAGAGTCCCGCGTCGGCGAGCGCCGCGCGGATGACCCGTTGCTGTGACGGGCCGTTGGGTGCGGTCAGGCCGTTCGACGCGCCGTCCTGGTTGACGGCCGACCCGCGGAGCAGGGCCAGCACGCGGTGCCCGCGCTCCCGCGCCACGGACAGCCGTTCCAGGACGACCACGCCCACGCCCTCGGCCCAGCCCGTGCCGTCGGCCGCCGACGAGAACGCCTTGCACCGCCCGTCGGCGGCCAGGCCGCGCTGCCGGGAGAACTCCACGAAGGCGTCCGGCCCGGCCATCACCGTCGCCCCGCCCGCGAGCGCCATCGAGCACTCGCCCTGCCGCAGCGACCGCGCGGCCAGGTGCATCGCGACCAGCGACGACGAGCACGCCGTGTCCACCGTGACGGCCGGGCCCTCGAAGCCGAAGACGTAGGAGACCCGGCCCGAGGCCACGCTCGACGCCGTGCCGGTCATGACGTAGCCCTGGATGTCGTCGGGCACCTGCCGCAGGCGGGTCACGTAGTCGTGGTGGACGATCCCGGTGAAGACGCCGATGTCGCGGCCCCTGACGGACAGCGGGTCGATGCCGGCGCGTTCCAGCGCCTCCCAGGAGGTCTCCAGGAGCAGCCGCTGCTGCGGGTCCATGGCCAGCGCCTCGCGGGGTGAGATGCCGAAGAGGGCGGCGTCGAAGCGGGCGGCCTCGTGGAGGAACCCGCCCGAGCGGGTGTAGGTGGTGCCGGGGTGGTCCGGGTCCGGGTGGTACAGGGCGTCGAGGTCCCAGCCGCGGTCGACGGGGAAGCCGGACACCGCGTCCCGCTGTTCCGTCACCAGTCGCCACAGTTCCTCCGGGCTGTCCGCTCCGCCCGGCAGCCGGGTGCTCATCGCGACGATCGCGATCGGCTCCTCGGAGGCCGGTGCCGTGTCCCGGGCCCCGGTCGTGGCCTCGGCCGTGGCTGTCGCGGCGGGGGCCGTTCCGGTGTGCCGGCCGAGCAGTTCGGCCCGCAGGTGTGCCGCGAGCAGAGCGGGCGTCGGATGGTCGAAGACCAGCGAGCTGGGCAGCTTCGCCCCGGTGAAGTCCCGCAGGCGGTTGCGCAGCCTGACCGCGCTGAGGGAGTCGAAGCCGAGGCTCTTGAAGGACTGCTCGTGGTCGACGCCGTTGGCGTCGCGATGGCCGAGGACGACCGCGGTGCTCTCCCGGACCAGGTCCCGCACCGCGCGCTGCTGCTCCGCGGGCGGCAGGCCGGCGAGCCTGCCGAGGAGTCCGCCGCCGGTGGAGTCCCCGGGCGGCACCGTGGCGGCGGGCCGCGCCGGGGCGCCGCCGGTCGCGGCGGGCCCGGCGTCCACCCAGTAGCGCTGGTGCTGGAACGCGTACGTCGGCAGGTCGGCACCGGCGTCCGTGCCGACCGCCGTGGCCGGGCGGCCGTGGACGGCGTTCCAGTCCACCCTCACGCCCCGCACGTGCAGCTCGGCGAGCGCGGTCATGACGTCGGCGGGTTCCGTGCCGTCCTTGCGCAGGGTGGCGACGCAGCTCCGGCCCGGTGCGTCGAGGGTGTCCTGCGCCATCGCGGCCAGCGCTCCGCCGGGGCCCAGTTCGAGGTACGTGGTGGCGCCCCGGCCGCTCAGCGCGGTGACCGCGTCGGCGAACCGCACGGTGTCGCGTGCCTGCTCGACCCAGTGTCCGGGCGTGCCGAGCCGCTCGTCGGGGATGAGGTCGCCGGTGAGGGTGGAGACGACGGGAAGGGTGCCGGGGCGGTACGTCACGCTCTCCGCGACCGCGCGGAACGCGTCGAGCATCGGGTCCATGAGCGGCGAGTGGAAGGCATGGCTGACCGGCAGCCTGCGGGTCTTGCGGCCCCGGGCGGCGAGGTCGGCGGCGACGGCGAGGACGGCGTCCTCGGTCCCGGAGAGCACCAGGGCGCCGGGGCCGTTCACCGCGGCCACGCACACGGCGGGTCCGGCCTGCGCCAGCAGGGGCGCGATCTCGGCCTCGGTGGCCTGGACAGCGGCCATGGCACCGCCCCCGGGCAGGGCCTGCATCAGCCGGCCGCGCGCGGCGACGAGCCGTCCCGCGTCGTGCAGACCGAGCACTCCGGACACGTGTGCGGCGGTGATCTCCCCGACGGAGTGGCCGGCGAGCAGAGCGGGCCGTACGCCCCAGGACTCGAAGAGGCGGAAGAGGGCGGTCTCCAGGGCGAACAGGGCGCCCTGGGTGTACATGGTCAGGTCGAGCAGTTCGCTGCCGGGTGTGCCCGGGGCTGCGGTCACCACCTCGTGCAGCGGGCGTGCCGCGTGCCCGTCCAGGTGTCGTCCGACGGCGTCGCACGCGGCGGTGAAGGCCTCGCGGAACACCGGGTGGGCGGCGGCGAGTTCGCGTCCCATGCCGGCCCACTGGCTGCCCTGGCCCGTGAAGAGGACGGCCAGTTTGCCGGGGGCGGGGGTGCCGGTGACGGCGGCGGGGGTGGCCCCGCCCTGTGCGAGGGCGCGCAGGTCGGCGGTGAGCTGCGGGCGGCCGGACGCCAGGACGACGGCACGGTGGTCGAGGTGGGCCCGTGCGACGGCGAGCGCGTGGGCCGCGTCGGGGAGGTGGGCGTCGGGGCGGTCGTCGAGGTGGCGGGCGAGCCGGTCGGCCTGGCCCCGCAGCCCGGCCGCCGTCCGCGCGGAGAGGAGCACCGGGAGGGGGGCGGGAGGCTGCGTCGCGGCCGGGGCCGGCGAGGCGCCGGCGGGCGCCGGAGCGGGGTCGGGGGCGGCCTCTTCGAGGACGACGTGGGCGTTGGTGCCGCCGATG
>DASTDN010000325.1:0-2604 GCA_035710365.1 Streptomyces sp.
CCTGGCCGCCCTCGGCGCGCTGCTCCTGTCCCAGTCGGCGGCCGCCGTCGCGGCCGAACCGCCGCCCCGGCCGCTGCCGGGGCCGTTGCCCGGCGCCGCGCAGACGCTCGGCGCGGAGGAACCGTCGGCCGAGGTGCTGCGCGCCCTCCAGCGTGACCTGGGGCTGACACCGGATCAGGCGAAGCGGCGGCTGGTCAACGAGGCGGAGGCCGGCACGCGCGCGGGTCTGCTGCGCGACGCGCTCGGCAAGCGGTTCGCCGGAGCGTGGGTGACCGGCACGACGTCCGGCCGGCTCAACGTGGCGACGACGCGTGCCGGTGACGCCGCCGCCATTCAGGCGCGGGGCGCCCGGGCGGTCGTCGTGAAGAACTCCCTGGCCTCGCTCAGGGCCGCGAAGGGGAAACTGGACGCGGTGGCGCGGCGGGAGGGCGCCGGGGCCGCGTCGCTGTGGTACGTCGACGTACCGGCCAACCGGGTCGCGGTGGCGGCCACCACGAAGACGGCCGGGGCCTCCTTCGTCAAGGCCGCAGGGCTCAAGAGCGCGAACGTGACGGTCCGCGTGTCGGAGAACCGCCCGCGGCTGCTGCAGAACCTCACCGGCGGCGACGCGTACTTCATCGACGCGAAGTGGCGCTGCTCGGTCGGCTTCTCCGTGACCAGGGGCGACCGGCAGGGCTTCGCGACGGCCGGGCACTGCGGGGAGCCCGGCGCGAGGACCACCGGATACGACGACACCGACCAGGGCGTGTTCGAGGCCTCCGAGTTCCCCGGCCGGGACATGGCCTGGGTGGGTGTCGACGACGGCTGGACGGCGACCCCCGAGGTGCGGGCCGGGGGCAACAGGAGAGTACTGGTCACCGGTTCGGTGGAGGCCCTGGTCGGGGCGTCGGTGTGCCGGTCCGGGTCCAGTTCCGGCTGGCACTGCGGCCGGGTCGTGCGGCGCGACACGAGCGTGAGCTACGAGGAGGGCACGGTCGACGGTCTCACGCAGACGACGGTGTGCGCCGAACCGGGCGACTCCGGCGGCCCGTTCGTCGCGGGCACGCAGGCGCAGGGCGTCACCTCGGGCGGCGCGGGTGACTGCACGTCGGGCGGGACGACGTTCTTCCAGCCCCTCAATCCGCTGCTGGCGCGGTTCGGGCTGACCCTGACGACGGCCACGGCCACGGCGTCGGGCCAGGCCGTGAGGCCCGTCCCGCAGGGCGGCGCCGGTGCACGGTCGTGGGCGGCGGGCCGGGTGTACGAGGCCGGGGCCACGGTCACCCACGGCGGCGTGCGGTACCGGTGCCTGCAGGGGCACCAGTCGCAGGCCGCCTGGGCTCCGGCGCGCACGCCCGCGCTGTGGCAGCGCGCGTGACAGCGGCCGCGGCGCGGCGGCGGTGAATCGCCAGCGGCGCGGCGACGGTGGGGCCGGTCGCGGGTGAGGCGGCCTTGAGACCGGTCGCGGCGCCGCTGCTTCCCGGAGTGGCCGTGCGCCGCTGCTTCCCGGGGGCGGCGCGTGCACGGCCGTCCCCGGCGCCGGCCGCTCCCGCCGGCTCGCGCTGCGGGTCAATACAGCACGCTCGTGATCAATACAGCTAGCGCCGGGCAGCCGGCCGGTGGTTCAGCCTCGTCGAGAGCTGTTCCCGGATGTCCGCGGCGAGGGTGCCGCTCTCGCCCCAGGTGACCACCAGGTCGGCCACCTGGCGCACCTTGATGTTGGTGCGCATGGACGTCTCGCGCAGTACCTCCCACGCCCCGGTGGGTGTCATCCGGCCCACCGCCACGAGGACCCCGATGGCCTGGTCGATCACCGCGTGGGAGTCGACGGCCTGCTCCAGTTGGGCGATCTTGTTCTCCAACTGCCTGATCCGGTCGCGGTGGGTGTCCGGCTGCTGGACCGCACCAGGGAGCTCGTCGTGCACGTCGCCTCCGCAGTGGTAAGGGCCGCCAAGGGGCAGGTGCGACCGGTCGGGGAGCGCGCGGGGGCACGGGACCGGCCGCCAGAATCGTTCCTTCCACATTCACACCCGGGCGGGGGCACCGCAACACCGGGTTCGCCGTCCGGGCACGGCGTGAGGGCGCGCCCGGAGGGGGAACCCGGTGCGGGCCGTCGTACCGGGCATGACGGCCGGTCCCGTCGCCGAAGGCCGACGGTCCCCGGCCGCTGCCCGCGCCGCCCCGGCTCCTTCGGCTCCCCCGACTGCCCCCGACTTCCTGGAGAGTGGCCATGAGCGTGTTGCGTGTCCTCGGCCGGCCTTTGCTGGCCTCGATGTTCCTCACCGGCGGCATGGGGTCCCTGCGCAACCCCGAGCAGGTCGCACCCGTCGCCGAGCCCGTCGTCCGGCCGATCACCGCACGCATCCCGGCGCTCCCCGACAGCGCCGAGGACCTCGTCCGCCTGAGCGGTGCCGTGCAGGTCGGCGCGGGGCTGCTGCTGGCGACCGGCAGGATGCCGCGCCCGGCCGCGCTCGCCCTCGCCGCCACGCTGGTGCCCACCACGCTGGCGGCCCATCGCTTCTGGGAGGTGGAGGATCCCGGCGAGCGGGCGCAGCAGCGCATCCACTTCTTCAAGAACCTCTCCATGCTGGGCGGTCTGCTGATCACGGCCGACGACACGGCGGG
>DASTDN010000326.1:0-4129 GCA_035710365.1 Streptomyces sp.
GGGCCGCACGCACGCGGTGGTCGACCCGTCGAGCGGCGCGGAAGTCCACCGCTACGAGCTCGCCGGCACCGACGACGTGGACGCCGCCGTGGCCGCGGCCCGCGCGGCCTTCCCGGGCTGGGCCGGGGCGACGCCCGGCGAGCGGTCCGACGCGCTGCACCGGTTCGCCGCGCTGGTCGCCGACCGGGCGGAGGACTTCGCCCGTGCGGAGTCCCTCCAGTGCGGCAAGCCGCTGAAGCTGACCCGGGAGTTCGACGTGCCGGGCACCGTCGACAACATCGCGTTCTTCGCGGGCGCCGCCCGGCATCTGCAGGGGCAGTCGGCCGGGGAGTACTCCGGAGACCACACCTCGTACGTCCGTCGCGAGCCCATCGGCGTCGTCGGCTCGATCGCGCCCTGGAACTATCCGCTCCAGATGGCCGCCTGGAAGATCCTCCCGGCGATCGCCGCGGGCAACACGATCGTGCTGAAGCCCGCCGAGCTGACTCCGCTGACCTCGCTGCTGTTCGCGCAGGCCGCCACCGACGCCGGAATCCCCGACGGCGTGGTCAACGTCGTCGCCGGGACGGGCCCGGAGGCAGGTGAACACCTCGTCTCCCACCCCGGCGTCGCCATGACCTCCTTCACCGGGTCCACCGCCGTCGGCCGGCGCGTCGCCGGGCTGGCCACCGCCGGCGTCAAGCGCGTCCACCTGGAACTCGGCGGCAAGGCGCCCTTCGTCGTCTTCGACGACGCCGACCCGGAGGCCGCCGCCCGGGGCGCCGTCGCCGGAGCCCTCATCAACTCCGGGCAGGACTGCACGGCCGCCACGCGCGCGTACGTGCAGCGCCCCCTGTACGAGGCGTTCGTGGCACGGACGGCCGCCCTCATGGAGACCGTACGGCTCGGCGACCCCTTCGCGCCGGGCACCGACCTCGGGCCGCTGATCTCGCACGCCCAGCGCGACCGGGTCGCCGGTTTCGTGGAACGGGCCCGCGCCCACGCCCGCGTGGTGACCGGCGGCGAGGCTCCGGGCGGTGACCTGGAGCGCGGCGCGTACTACCGGCCGACCCTGATCGCCGGCGCGGCCCAGGACAGCGAGATCGTGCAGGCGGAGATCTTCGGGCCGGTCCTCGTCGTACTGCCCTTCGACACCGACGACGAGGGGATCGCGCTCGCCAACGACACCCCCTACGGACTCGCCGCCTCCGCCTGGAGCCGGGACGTCTACCGGGCCAACCGCGCCACCCGCGAGATCACGGCGGGCTGCGTGTGGATCAACGACCACATCCCGATCATCAGCGAGATGCCGCACGGAGGCTTCAAGGCGTCCGGCTTCGGCAAGGACATGTCCGCGTACTCGTTCGAGGAGTACACACAGATCAAGCACGTCATGTTCGACAACACGGCGGTGGCGGCGAAGGACTGGCACCGCACCGTCTTCGGGGACCGGTAGCAGCCGGGCCGCCGACCGCGGTCCTCCCGACCTTCCGAAAGGGCACCACGCGCATGCAGCAGTACGAGCCCGACCGCCCCCCAGCGGCCCGAGCCGCCGCCGTGCGGCGCAGTTTCCGGACCGGCCGGGCCGCCCTCACCCGGCGGTCGATGTTGCGCGCCTCCGCCGGCGGGGCGCTGGCGGCAGGGGGCGTCGGGGCGCTCGCCGGCTGCGGCATCCCCGCCGCCGGCAAGACCGAGGGGGGCGTCTCCTCGCAGGACCGCTCGGCCAGGGAGAAGACCGTCTCGTTCTCCAACTGGACCGAGTACATGGACGTCGACGACAGCGGCAAGCGCCACCCGACGCTGGAGGCGTTCACACAACGCACCGGCATCAAGGTCGGATACACCGAGGACATCAACGACAACAACGAGTTCTTCGGCAAGATCAAACCCCAGCTCGCCGCGGGCCAGGAGACCGGACGCGACCTGATCTGCGTCACCGACTGGCTGGCCGCCCGCCTGATCCGCCTCGGCTGGGTGCAGAAGCTCGACCCCTCGAACCTGCCGCACGCCTTCGCCAACCTGTCGCCGCAGTTCCGCAGCCCCGACTGGGACCCGGGCCGCGCCTACTCCTACCCCTGGCAGGGCATCTCCACCGTCATCGCCTACAACAAGAAGGCCCTCGACGGCATCGAGGTCACCTCGGTCTCCGATCTCCTCGACCGCCCGGGGCTCAAGGGGCGGGTCGGGTTCCTCACCGAGATGCGCGACACCGTCGGGATGACCCTGCTCGACATGGGCAAGGACCCGGGCCGGTTCGGCGACGACGACTACGACGCCGCGATCGCCCGCCTCCAGAAGGCCGTCGACAGGGGTCAGATCCGCCGCTTCACCGGCAACGACTACACCGCCGACCTCACCAAGGGCGACCTCGCCGCCTGCCTCGCCTGGGCCGGAGACGTCGTCCAGCTCAAGGCGGACAGCCCGGACGTCGACTTCCTCATACCGGACAGCGGCTACCTCACGTCCAGCGACAACCTGCTGGTCCCCAACCGGGCCCGCCACAAGACGAACGCCGAACGGCTCATCGACTACTACTTCGAGCCGCGCCCCGCCGCCGAACTCGCCGCCTACATCAACTACGTGTGCCCCGTCGACGGCGTGCAGGACGAGCTGGCGAAGATCGACGAGGACGCGGCGGGCAACCCGCTGATCCTGCCCGACCGGGCCATGCAGGCCAAGTCCCGTGCCTTCCGCTCGCTCGGCGCGAAGGAAGAGGCGGCGTACGAGGCGAAGTTCGCGAAGCTCACGGGGGCGTGACGAGATGACGACGCACACCGACACGGGCCACGGCGGCGACGTCCGCCTCCGCGGGATCGGCAAGACCTACGGTTCCTTCACGGCCGTCCACCCGCTCGACCTGACCGTGCCGCGGGGCTCCTTCTTCGCCCTGCTCGGCGCCTCCGGCTGCGGCAAGACCACCACCCTGCGCATGATCGCCGGCCTGGAGGAGCCCACCACGGGCACCGTCCACCTCGGCGACCGGGACGTCACCCGGCTGCCCCCGTACAAGCGGCCCGTGAACACGGTCTTCCAGTCCTACGCCCTCTTCCCGCACCTCGACATCTTCGAGAACGTCGCCTTCGGTCTGCGCCGGCGCGGCGTCAAGAGCGTGAAGAAGCAGGTCGAGGAGATGCTGGAGCTGGTCCAGCTCGGCGAGCAGGCCCGCAAGAAGCCCCATCAGCTCTCCGGCGGCCAGCAGCAGCGCGTCGCCGTGGCCCGCGCCCTCATCAACCACCCCGAGGTCCTGCTCCTCGACGAGCCGCTCGGCGCCCTCGACCTGAAACTGCGCCGCCAGATGCAGCTGGAGCTCAAGCGCATCCAGACCGAGGTCGGCATCACCTTCGTGCACGTCACGCACGACCAGGAGGAGGCCATGACCATGGCCGACACGGTCGCCGTGATGAACGCGGGCCGCGTCGAACAGCTCGGCCCGCCCACCGACCTGTACGAGAACCCGCGGACCACGTTCGTCGCGAACTTCCTCGGCACCTCCAACCTCATCGGGGCCGAGATCGACACCGCCGCCGGCGACGACCTGGTACTGAAGGCCGGCGGCACACGGCTGGTGCTGCCCCGGGCCCGCTGCGCCGCGCCCGCCGCCGCGGGCGGCAGGGTGCTGGCCGGGGTCCGCCCGGAGAAGATCGCGCTCACGCACGCCGACGACGCGGACGGCGTCCCCGAGGGCCGCAACCGCGTCACCGGCCGCATCGCCGACTCCAGCTTCATCGGCGTCTCCACGCAGTACGTCGTGGAAAGCCCCGTCTGCCCCGACTTCGAGGTGTACGCGCAGAACATCGACCGGGACGCGCGGCTGGTGCCCGGCGCCGAGGTCGTCCTGCACTGGGACCCGGCGCACACCTTCGGGCTGGACGCGGCCCAGGACATCGACGCCGGCGTGGAGACGGTCGGCCCCGCGGAGCCGGCGGCGCCGGGCAAGGAGGGCGCGGCCTGATGGCGACCGTCACCGAAGCGCCGCCCCCGGCGCCCGCCCCCGAGCGGAGACCGCCGCGCCGGCGGGGCCGCTGGACGCCGTACCTCCTGCTGCTGCCCGGCATCCTGTGGCTGCTGGTGTTCTTCGCGATGCCGCTGGTCTACCAGGCCTCCACGTCCGTGCAGACGGGCTCCCTGGAGGACGGCTACCGGGTCACCT
>DASTDN010000327.1:0-10618 GCA_035710365.1 Streptomyces sp.
CCCCGCTCCTTGAGTACGTCGTACTGGTCGAGCAGGGTCGTCACACCACCGATGCCGGAGGCGATGACCGCGCCGAGCCGGTCGGGGTCGACGTTGCCGTCCTCACCGGCCTTGGCGGTGAAACCGGCGTCGGCCCACGCCTCCTGGGCGGCGATCAGCGCGAACTGCGCCGAACGGTCCAGGCGGCGGGCCTGCGGCCGCGGAATGACCTCGGTGGGCTCCACGGCGATCTGGGCGGCGATACGGACCGCCTGGTCGGCGGCCCACTCCTGCTCCAGCGGCCTGACACCGGAACGTCCGGCGATCAGGCCCTCCCAGGTAGAGGCTGCGTCGCCACCCAGCGGTGTGGTTGCGCCGACACCGGTGACGACCACGGTGCGATTGGTCGGGCTCACGGGAATGTCTCTCCAACGATCACGAGGATTCAGCGGCGCCACCGCCGGGTGGCGGGGCCGGGCACCGGCCCCAGGGGGTGGCGGGCACCCCCTGGCAGTGACTCAGGCCTGGTGCTTGAGGATGTATTCGGTCGCGTCGCCGACCGTCTTGAGGTTCTTGACGTCGTCGTCCGGGATCTTGACGTCGAAGCGCTCTTCGGCGGCGACGACGACCTCGACCATGGACAGGGAGTCGACGTCCAGGTCGTCGGTGAAGGACTTGTCCTCCTGGACGTCCTCGACCGGGATGCCGGCGATCTCGTTCACGATCTCGGCGAGACCGGCGACGATCTCTTCCTGAGTGGCGGCCATGTCAGGCGCTCCTTCGTTGTTTTCCAGAGGGTGTGGCGCCCGCCGCAATGCGGCAGGTGTCTGCGGTGCCCGTACCGGACGGGAATATCCGGCACTGAGTGCCTAAGGGAGGGTAACGACCGTCGCGGCGTACACGAGACCCGCCCCGAATCCGATGACGAGGGCGGTGTCACCGCTCTTCGCCTCGCCGGTCGCCAGAAGCCGCTCCATCGCGAGCGGGATCGACGCGGCCGACGTGTTGCCGGTGGTGCGCACGTCACGCGCGACCGTGACGTGCTCCGGCAGCTTGAGGGTCTTCGCCATCGAGTCGATGATCCGCTCGTTGGCCTGGTGGGGGATGAAGACGTCCAGGTCGGCCGGGCTGATCCCGGCGACCTCCAGAGCCTCCTGCGCGACCTTCGCCATCTCGAACACGGCCCAGCGGAACACCGCCTGGCCTTCCTGCGTGATCGCGGGGAACTTGACGTCGCCCCTGCTGTCGACGGGCAGCTTCGAGAGGTCGCCGACGCGGAACTCGTTCCACGGCACGGTCTGCCGGATGGTCTCGGACTTGTCGCCCTCGGAGCCCCACACCGTCGGGCCGATCGCCGGCTCCTCGGAGGGGCCCACGACGACCGCGCCCGCGCCGTCACCGAACAGGAAGGCCGTCGCACGGTCCTCCGGGTCGGTCAGGTCACTGAGCCGCTCCACGCCGATGACCAGCACGTACTCGGCGGAACCCTCGACGATCATGCCCTTGGCGAGGGTGAGGCCGTAGCCGAAGCCCGCGCAGCCCGCCGAGATGTCGAAGGCGGCGGCCCTGTCCGTGCCCAGCTTGTCGGCGATCTCGGTCGCGACGGCCGGGGTCTGCCGGAAGTTGGAGACCGTGGAGACGATCACGCCGCCGATCTGCTCGGGAGCGATACCGGCGGCGGCGATGGCCTTGCCGGACGCCTCGACGGACATCGCGGCGACGGTCTCGTCGTCGTTCGCCCAGTGCCGCGTCTCGATGCCGGAGCGCGAACGGATCCATTCGTCCGAGGAGTCGATCCGCTCCAGGATGACCTCGTTCGGCACGATCCGGGTCGGGCGGTAGCCGCCCACGCCGAGGATGCGCGCGTACGGGGCGCCCTTGCTGGGCTTGATCTTCGCCATGGGTGCGGCTCCTTGGGGCGTCAGGCGCCCGCTGCGTCGGCAGCGTGTGCGGCGTCGGCTGCGGACTCGGACGCGGCGGCGGCGAGCTCGCGGGCCGCGTCGAGGTCGTCGGGTGTCTTCAGCGCCAGTGTCCTCACACCGGGCAGGGCCCGCTTGGCGAGACCGGTGAGGGTGCCTCCCGGGCAGACCTCGATCAGCGCGGTGACGCCGAGTTCCTTGAACGTCTCCATGCACAGGTCCCAGCGGACCGGGTTCGCGACCTGTCCGACCAGCCGCTCCAGCACCTCGGCACCGGTGGCGACCGTACGGCCGTCCCGGTTGGAGACGTACACGGTCGACGGGTCGGCGGGCGCGACCTCCTTCGCCGCCACGGCCAGCCGGTCCACGGCGGGCGCCATGTGGTGGGTGTGGAACGCCCCCGCCACCTTCAGCGCGATCACCTTGCGGACGCCCTCGGGCTTGTCCTCGCTCAGCGCGGCGAGCTGCTCCAGGGTGCCCGCCGCGACGACCTGGCCCGCGCCGTTGAGGTTCGCCGGCGTCAGGCCGAGCTTCTCCAGGTGCGCCACGCTGACCTCGGGGTCGCCGCCGAGCAGCGCCGCCATGCCGGTCCCGGTGACGGCGGCGGCCTCGGCCATGGCCAGGCCCCGCTTGCGTACGAGGCCGAGCGCGGCGGTGTCGTCCAGGACACCGGTGAACGCGGCGGCCGTGAACTCGCCGACGCTGTGGCCCGCGACCGCGCCCGGGGCCACGTCGCCGAGCGCCGCGGCGGACAGCAGCCCGGCGGCGACCAGCAGCGGCTGCGCCACGGCGGTGTCACGGATCTCGTCCGCGTCGGCCTTGGTGCCGAAGTGGGCGAGGTCGAGTCCGATGGCGTCCGACCAGGCGGCGACACGGTCGGCGGCACCGGGGAGTTCGAGCCAGGGAGTCAGGAAGCCGGGCGTCTGTGCGCCCTGGCCGGGAGCGACGAGTACGAGCACTCTCACACTCTCTCTTGGGACCGGGCGTGGCCGCCCGTGACGACAGGGACGAAGAACACGAAGGGGTTTTGTGGGGCCCCGACAAAACCCTAGAACTGGGGATCTCCGTCGGCCAGCCGCCCCAGGATCAGCGCGATCCTCAGCGTGAAGGCCGAGCGTACATCCGAGGGCGACCACCCGGTGACGTCAGTCACACGTCGGAGCCGGTAGCGAACGGTGTTGGGGTGAACGAACAACATCCGTGCCGCGCCCTCAAGGCTGCTCGCCTGCTCCAGGTAGACACTGAGCGTCTCCAGCAGAGCGGCCCCCGCCTCCTCCAACGGCCTGTAGATCTCCTCCACCAACTGCTCGCGCGCCGACGGGTCTCCGGCCATCGCGCGCTCCGGCAGCAGATCGTCCGCCAGCACCGGCCGCGGCGCGTCCTGCCAGGCGGAGCACGCCTTCAGGCCCGCGGCGGCGGCCTGCGCGGAGCGGGTGGCGGCCAGCAGGTCCGGCACGATCGGGCCCGCCACCACGGGCCCCGCGGCGAACGGCCCGATCAGTGACTTCGCCACGCCCAGCGGGCTCTCGCTGCCGCCCGCGATCACCACGAGCCGCGCCCCGAGGACCCCGGTGAGCACCTGGAGCTTGGCGTGCCGGGCGGCCCGCCGGATCGCCTCCACGGTCAGCTCGGAGTCGCCGTCGGGGGCCGTGCCCAGCACCACGCACACGTGGTCGGGCGAGTTCCAGCCCAGCGCGGCGGCGCGGCTGACGGCGCCCTCGTCCGCCTCCCCGCTGAGCACCGCGTTCACCACCAGCGACTCCAGGCGCGCGTCCCAGGCACCGCGTGCCTCCGCGGCCTGCGCGTAGACCTGGGCCGTCGCGAAGGCGATCTCCCGGGCGTACACGAGCAGTGCCTCGCGCAGCACCGATTCGTCACCGGGGGCGGCCACCTCGTCGATGGCGCTCTCCATGACCTCGATGGTGGTGCGCACCATCTCCACGGTCTGCCGCAGGGTGATGGCCCGGGTCAGCTCGCGCGGGGCGGTGCCGAAGACGTCGGTGGAGATGGCCTGCGGGGCGTCCGGGCGGCGGAACCACTCGGTGAAGGCGGCGATGCCCGCCTGCGCGACCAGCCCGATCCAGGAGCGGTTCTCCGGGGGCATGGCCCGGTACCAGGGCAGTGTCTCGTCCATCCGCGCGATGGCCTGCGCGGCCAGCGAGCCGGACGACTTCTCCAGCCGCTTCAGGGTCGCGGCGTGCGGGTGGGCGGCACGGGCTGCGGCCGCGGACTTGCTGGATACGGGTTCGGGCACGGGGACAAGGGTGCCTTATCCGGACGGGAGCATGCGTCGCCGGGGCTACGGTGGAGCCGTGATGGACGTACGCCGCGCCGCCGGGCGCCACCCGGGAGGCGACCCGGAGGCCGGCATCGACTCCTGGCACGCCTTCTCCTTCGGCCCGCACTACGACCCGGACAACCTCCGCTTCGGCGCGCTGATCGCCTGCAACGAGGAGCGGCTGGCACCCGGTGCCGGATTCGACGAGCATCCGCACAGCCACACCGAGATCGTGACGTGGGTGGTGGAGGGCGAGCTGACCCACCGCGACTCCGCGGGCCACGAGACACGGGTCCGCCCCGGTGACGTCCAGCGCCTGAGCGCCGCGGACGGAGTCCGCCACGTCGAACGCAACGACGGCGCCACCCCCCTCGTCTTCGTCCAGATGTGGCTGGCCCCGCACGCTCCGGGCGGCGCCCCGCGCTACGAGATCGTCCCCGGCATCGCCGATGCCACCCCGTACGCCGTCCCGGAGGCCGGCGCGATGCTCCACGTGCGCCGCCTGACCGCGGGGGAGCGGACGGCGCTCCCGGACGCGGCCCACCTGTACGCGCACGTCGTACGGGGCTCCGTGCGCCTGGACGGCGAGGAACTGACACCGGGCGACGCGGCCCGGGTCACCGGGGCGCAGGACCTGACGGCGACGGCGACGACGCCCGCCGAGGTGCTGCTGTGGGAGATGGGCTAGCGGTACTCGGCGAGCACCGCGTCCGTGAACGCCGGCCACGCCTCGACCGCCCACGGCCCGAACGCCCGGTCGGTGAGGGCCGCGCACGCGAGCCCCGCCACCGGGTCGATCCACAGGAAGGTGCCCGACTGCCCGAAGTGGCCGAAGGTGCGCGGCGAGGACGAGGCGCCCGTCCAGTGCGGCGACTTGCCGTCCCGGATCTCGAAGCCGAGGCCCCAGTCGTTGGGGTTCTGGCTGCCGTAGCCCGGCAGGACGCCCTTGGTGCCCGGGTACTGCACCGTCATCGCCCCGGCGACCGTACGCGGGTCCAGCAGGCGCGGCGCCTGCACCTCGGCGGCGAACCGCAGCAGGTCCTCCACCGTGGACACGCCGTCCTTGGCGGGGGAGCCCTCCAGCGACGTCGACGTCATGCCCAGCGGGTCCAGCACCGCCTGGCGCAGGTACTCCGGGAACGGGATGTCCGTCGCCTTGGCGATGTGATCCCCGAGCTGCTCGAATCCGGAGTTGGAGTACAGCCGCCGCTCACCGGGCGGCGCGGTCACCCTGTGCTCGTCGAAGGCCAGGCCGGAGGTGTGCGCGAGCAGGTGCCGCACCGTCGATCCGTCCGGCCCCGCCGGCTCGTCCAGCTCGACTGCCCCCTCCTCGTGCGCGACGAGCGCCGCGTACGCCACGAGCGGCTTGGTGACCGACGCCAGCGGGAAGCGCCGGCCGGAGGGGCCGTGCGTCCCGAGGACCGTGCCGTCGGCCCGTACGACACCGGCCGAGGCGGCGGGGACGGGCCAGTTCTCGATCAGGGCGAGGCTGTTCTGCGACATGCCGGCGAGCCTATGCCGCTCACAGTGGCGGCCGCGTCGAGGGGTGGGTGTCCCGCGCGGGCCCGGCGAGGTCCGGCTCCGCGCGGGGGCCCGGCGGGGTCCGGCTCCGCGCGGGGGCCCGTGGCGGCGCGGCGCACCGCGCGGGCAACGGCCACGGACCCGCACCGGGGCAGCCGCCGGCCGGGCGGGGCGTCACAGCTCCGCCAGCAGCTCCCGCTTCTTGCTGGAGAACTCCTCGTCCGTGACCAGCCCGGCCTGGTGCAGCTCCCCGAGGTGCCGGATGCGTTCGGCGATGTCGGCCGGGTCCCGGCGGGGCGCCGGCACGGACACCTTGTCGGCGGGCCGGCACCGCCGTACCGCCGCCAGCACCGCCGCCGCGAACGGCAGCGACTCGTGCACGGTGCCGTACCCGAGGCCGAAGACCACGGCGGCCGGGTCCTGGTCGGGCTGCGGAGGCCGGTCGTCCGCCGCGTCCCGGCGCAGCAGCCGCAGGTGCCCCTCGAAGGCCTCGGGGGAGCGCCAGGCCACGCCGGTGAGGGCGCCGACGGGGAAGGTCTGGTCGCCGGTCTTCCACTTCGCCGACGACGCGCCCGTCCAGGACCAGCGGAAGGACACCGAGGTGCCGTCGAAGGACGCCTTCCCGTCGTACGCCTTGAAGTGCAGCGGGGCCTCCGGCGCGGCCACCAGGAAGCGCTCGGCCGGCCCGGACGCGGTCAGCCGCGCCCTCAGCTCGTCGGCGTAGTACTCGGCGAGTGTCTCCCGTTCGGCGGGCAGCACCAGCCGGTACGGGTCGCAGCTCTCCCGCAGCTGGCCCTCGGCCGCCTCCATCAGGGGGTCGGCACCCGGCCGCGGCTCGGCGCGCAGCACGACCGTGCCGCGCTTCCCGGGCGTCAGCGTCACCGCGGCGATCGCCTCCAGCGGGATGCGCCGCTCGCCGAGCGCCTGGAACAGCTTGGGTGTCCGGATTCCTCGTTCGTAGCGGATGACCACGGAGTCGGACTCGAACTCCCAGGCGGCATGAAATCCAGCCAGTACGTCACCCATGCGGCTCATCGTATGCGGCACGCCCTCACCCGTCCCCTCCACGCGCATACCGCAGTTTCTCCACTTCTACGCGCGTCCGGAAGGGCCAGTGCCGGACAAATCCGCACGGCATTCGCCCTCTTCCGTAGCGCACTGGACCGAGTCATATGCGCCAACTCCGATCCCGGCGAGATTCCGGAGGCTGTCCGTGCCGGGCACGAAGTAGCCGCTGTGTCCCCGCGCGTACTTGGCCGACAGCACCCGCGCCCCGAAGGCGGGGGACACCGGGTCGGCCCCGTGGCCGAGCCCGCCGACCTCCAGGTACGGCACGTCCTGCACCCAGTCGTCGGAGTCCCGCATCGCCCACACCCGGGCGCCGGTGCCCAGCCCGGACGCCGTCCCGGCGCGCATCCCGGGACTGCCCGCCACCGCGATGTCGCCGACCCGGTCCGGCACCCCGCGCGCGGCCAGCCCGCACAGCACGGAGCCGTAGCTGTGGCAGAACAGCGAGACGGGCGCACGGCCGGGCAGCGCGCGCAGCAGCGCGTTCAGCCGGACGGCGCCGTCCGCGGCGCGCATCGCGGTCGCCGCGTCCATGCCGATGCCGCTGGGCGCGGTGTAGTCGGCCCAGGCGATCACGGCCGTACGCGTCGAGGGGCTGGTGTCGCGCTCGGCCGCGTACAGCGCCTTGGCCATGCCGACCGGCGCGGAGTAGGCGCGGTGGGTGCGCTGGAAGGTGAGCAGGTCGGTGTCGACGCCGGGGACGACGACGGAGACCCGCTGCGCTCTCCTCAGGCTGCCGAAGACCTCGGCCACGCGGCCGGAGCCCTCGGGGCTGAAGGCGAGGATGCGGCGGCCGGGGCTCAGCAGGGAGTCGAGGCGGTGCATGCGGCTGGCGGCCTCGTTCTGCCCGGCGGGCGTGAGGCGGCTGTCGTGCATGCGCTTGTGCTCGACCTCGCGGGCCTGTCGCAGGGCGACGCGGTTGGCGCGGTAGCGCAGCTCCACCGGCGCGCCGTTCATGTTGCCGACCACGAGCGGGTGGCGGCGGGCGAGCCCAGCGCGCTCGCGGTCGGTGAGCGAGGCGAAGAAGCGGGTGAGCCGGGCCGGCCCTGCCTGCGCGTCGGGCAGCGGGTGCCCGGCGATCCGCCCCTTGTCCCAGGCGGAGAGCGCGGCCTTCAGCGGAGTCGGCGGCTGTTGGCCGCGCAGGGCGGTCCAGCCGGTGGTCGCCAGCATCACGAACACCACGGCCAGCGCGAGCAGCGCACGCCATGTGTTGAGTTGCGGGGAGGTGTCGAAGGAAGTCACTGGGAGGACACACTAGGAGAACGAGAGGGTCTCGCGTGAACCATGTGGCGGGGATCACGTTTCGCTTCCCCCATCGGGGGGTTGCGCCCGGCCGGGCTCGCGCCGCCCCCGTCGGCGCCCCGGCCCGTGACGCCCGTCGGCCCCGCGCGCGTCCGCCCGCCGGTCCCCTCCACGTCCGCCCGTCGGCTGCTCTCACGTCCGGCCGCCCGCCCCCGTCGACCGGCTGCCTGTCCCGTTGGCCGACCGTCCCCGCCGTTCACCGGCCGCCCGCCCCCGTTGGCGGCCGTCACCGCCTGTTCACCGGCCGCCGCCCGCCCCCGTGGGCCGGTGGTTCAGCCGGTGCGCCAGTTTCCGGTGAGGGCCGGGCCGACCTGGTCCAGGTGGGCGGCGGTGAGGTCGCGGATCGCGGCGATGCTGAAGTCGCCGCCCACGGACCAGCGCCGTTCGGTGACCCGGACGACCGCGCCGAACATGGCCACCACCAGCCGCGGCCGGGGATCGGCGTCCACGTCCAGGCCCTCGCGCTCGGCGACCACGCGGGCGACCTCCTCCTCCACCTCCGTCGAGCGGCGCAGGTGCACGGCGAGCAGTGCGGGCGTCGACTCGATCGCCTGGTAGGAGCGCAGGTGCAGTTCCAGCGGCACGATCTGTTCGATGGCCTCGCCGATGCTGTCCCAGTGCTCCATGGCGGCCCGGCGCAGCGCCTCCAGCGGAGCCTCGTGCGCCGGGCGCTCCCGCACGGCCTCGACGTAGTGGGTGTGCAGGAGCCCCGTCACGAACAGGGCGGCGTCCTCCTTGCTCGCGAAGTAGCGGAAGAAGGTGCGCTGCGAGACGCCGACGGCCTCGGTGATCTCGTCGACGGTGGTCTGCTCGAAGCCGCGGGTGGTGAACAGTTCGAGGGCGGCCCGCAGCAGCGCGTCCCGGGTGCGCTGCTTCTTCAGCTCGCGCAGGCCCGGCCGCGGCCTCGTCGTGCGGGCGGTGTCCGCCGTCTTCAATGTGGCTCACTTCTCTCGGAGGGACGTCGCCGGTGCGGCTCCCGCCGCTCAGCAGGGGGTGCGTGGCGGGCCGGCCGAACGGCGTGGGAATCGGTTTGTGAATTGTCAGTGGCTGACTCTAGTGTCGAACGCATGACTAGTCAGACCACCATCGAAGCGACGGGGCCGGGGGACAGGGCACCGTTCGCGCCGGCACCCGGCAAGGGGCTGCGCGGCCACCCCTGGTTCACGCTCATCACCGTCGCGGTCGGGGTCATGATGGTGGCCCTCGACGGCACCATCGTCGCCATCGCCAACCCGGCCATCCAGCGGGACCTCGGCGCCACGTTCGCCGAGGTGCAGTGGATAACCAACGGCTACTTCCTCGCCCTCGCGGTCGCCCTGATCACCGCGGGCAAGCTCGGCGACCGGTTCGGGCACCGGCAGACCTTCCTCGTCGGCGTGGTCGGCTTCGCCGCCGCCTCGGGGGCCATCGGCCTGTCCGACAGCATCGCCCTGGTCGTCACCTTCCGCGTCCTGCAGGGCCTGTTCGGCGCGCTGCTGATGCCCGCCGCGCTCGGCCTGCTGCGCGCGAGCTTCCCGGCCGAGAAGCTCAACATGGCCATCGGCATCTGGGGCATGGTCATCGGCGCCTCGACGGCCGGCGGCCCGATCCTCGGCGGTGTCCTCGTCGAGCACGTCAGCTGGCAGTCGGTGTTCTTCATCAACGTGCCCGTCGGCGTCGCCGCCGTCGTGCTCGGCGTCGTCATCCTCCTCGACCAGCGCGCCGAGAACGCCCCGCGCTCCTTCGACCTGCTCGGCATCGCCCTGCTGTCCGCCGCGATGTTCTGCCTGGTGTGGGCGCTGATCAAGGCTCCCGAGTGGGGCTGGGGCGACGGGCGGACGTGGACGTTCCTCGCCGTCTCCGTCGTCGGCTTCGTCCTGTTCGGCCTCTGGGAGACCAAGGTCAAGGAGCCGCTGGTCCCGCTGGCGCTGTTCCGTTCCGTGCCGCTGTCCGCGGGCGTCGTCCTGATGATCCTGATGGCGATCGCGTTCATGGGCGGCCTGTTCTTCGTGACGTTCTACCTGCAGAACGTGCACGGCATGGGCGCCGTCGACGCCGGTCTGCACCTGCTGCCGCTCACCGGCATGATGATCGTCGGCTCCCCGCTCGCCGGCGTGATGATCACCAAGTTCGGCCCGCGCGTGCCGCTGGCCGGCGGCATGGCGCTCACCGCCGTCGCGATGTACGGCATGTCCCTGCTGGACGTGAACACCGGCAGCGCCCTGATGTCGCTGTGGTTCGCCCTGCTCGGCCTCGGTCTCGCGCCGGTCATGGTGGGCGCCACGGAGGTCATCGTGGGCAACGCGCCGATGGAACTGTCCGGTGTGGCCGGCGGTCTCCAGCAGGCCGCGATGCAGATCGGCGGCAGCCTCGGCACGGCCGTGCTGGGCGCCGTGATGGCCTCCAAGGTCGACAACGACCTGCCGGGCAACTGGGCGGACGCGGGTCTGCCGCCGCTCACCCCGGAGCAGCTCGGCCAGGCCTCCGAGGCGGTCCAGGTGGGCGTGCCGCCGGTCGCCGAGGGCACCCCGGCCGGACTCGCGGCGAAGATCACCGACGTCGCGCACGACAC
>DASTDN010000328.1:0-5320 GCA_035710365.1 Streptomyces sp.
AGCTCCGCGGCCTGCTCGTCGTCGAGCGCTGCGAAGAGCGGGTTGCGCCGCAGAACGTCGTCCACGAGTTCTCTCCTTGTCGACCTGCTCAGGGGATCTTGCTCCCCCACGTACACAGGGAACCGTGCTCCCCATATTGCCGGACCGTGCAAACAGTGTGATCTGTCACAAGGATGCCGCACTGGTGTGCCCGGGTAAGCGGCAGGGGTCCAATTGGGGGCCGATCTTCTGGGTCCGGGGCGGATGCCGGTGACGGGGCTTAGGCTGGCCGAGTGTCCAGATAGCCGGTGAGAACACAGGCCTAGGGGGCTGCCCGGGTGGTTGTACGTCGCGATTCCGCTATGGGCGAACAGGGTCCCGACAGTGGTGAGGCAACGGCGAAGGCGACGGAGAAGACGACGGTGAGGAAACCGGCCGCGAAGCGCGCCGCGCCGGGCGGGGGACGAGCCTCCGGCGGCGGGGAGGCCGCCGCCAAGAAGGCCGGGACCGCCAAGAAAGCCGGTGCGGGCAAGAAGACGGAAGGGGCCGCCAAGAAGGCCGGCGCGGGCCAGAAGGCGGAAGGGACCGCCAAGAAGGCCGGGACCGGTGGAAAGGCCGCGGCGAAGCCCGCCGTGGAGAAGGCCCCCGTGAGGAAGGCCGCTTCGGTGAAAAAGGCCGTCGTCGCGCCGAAGAAGGCCACCGCCGCCGTCAAGGGTCTCCCCGCCGCCAGCCCCGTCGCCGCGAAGCCGGCGCGCGAGGAGTCGCGTACGGCTCTGGTCCGCCGTGCCCGCCGCATCAACCGCGAGCTGGCCGAGGTCTTCCCGTACGCCCACCCCGAGCTGGACTTCGAGAACCCCTTCCAACTGGTGGTCGCCACGGTCCTGTCGGCCCAGACCACCGACCTCAGGGTCAACCAGACGACACCCGCGCTGTTCGCGAAGTACCCCACCCCGGAGGACCTGGCCGCCGCCAATCCCGAGGAGATCGAGGCGATCCTGCGGCCCTGCGGCTTCTTCCGTGCCAAGACCCGCTCGGTGATGGGCCTGTCCAAGGCGCTCGTCGAGGACTTCGGAGGCGAGGTCCCGGGCCGCCTGGAAGACCTCGTGAAGCTGCCCGGCGTGGGCCGCAAGACGGCTTTCGTGGTGCTGGGCAACGCCTTCGGGCGCCCCGGCATCACCGTGGACACGCACTTCCAGCGCCTCGTGCGCCGCTGGCAGTGGACCGGGGAGACCGACCCGGACAAGATCGAGGCCGCGATCGGCGGGCTCTTCCCGAAGAGCGACTGGACCGACCTCTCGCACCACGTGATCTGGCACGGCCGCCGCATCTGCCACGCCCGCAAACCCGCCTGCGGAGCCTGCCCGATCACCGCGCTCTGCCCGGCGTACGGCGAGGGCGAGACGGACCCGGACAAGGCGAAGAAGCTGTTGAAGTACGAAAAGGGTGGTCACCCGGGGCAGCGGCTGAAGCCGCCGCAGGCGTACCTGGACGCGGGCGGCCGTCCCGCGCCGCCGCTGGGTGCCGGATGACGGAAGAGCGCCGGACGGCGGACGGGCCAGGAACGATCTCCGGACCGCCGGGCGTTGAGCAGTACGGAACGAGGGGGGTGTCGATGACGCGCGCGAGCAACACGCGGGGCGGCCCTGTGACACTGAGCAAAGAAGGCCTGCCCAACTGGCTGGACCCGGTGGTCCGGGCCGTGGAGACGGTGCAGCCCGTACAACTGAGCCGGTTCCTGCCGCCCGAGGACGGCGGCGGGCGGCAGTCCGCCGTGCTGATCCTCTTCGGCGAGGGAGCGCGCGGGCCCGAGCTGCTGCTGATGGAGCGTGCCAGCTCGCTGCGCTCCCACGCGGGCCAGCCGTCGTTCCCCGGCGGCGCCCTCGACCCGGAGGACGGCGACCCGCAGGGCGACGGCCCGCTGCGGGCCGCGCTGCGCGAGGCCGAGGAGGAGACCGGACTCGACCCGTCCGGCGTCCAGCCGTTCGGTGTCCTGCCCCGGCTCTACATCCCGGTCAGCAAATTCGTCGTCACCTCGGTGCTGGGCTGGTGGCGCGAGCCGAGCCCGGTCGGCGTCGTCGACCCCAACGAGACCGCGAGGGTCTTCACCGTCCCCGTGGCGGATCTCACGGATCCGGCCAACCGGGTGACGACCGTGAGCCCCAGCGGCCACCGAGGTCCGGCATTTCTGGTCGAATCGGCCCTCGTGTGGGGCTTCACGGCCGGCATCATCGACCGTCTGCTGCACTACGCCGGCTGGGAGCGGCCCTGGGACGCAGAGAAGCACGTCCCGCTCGACTGGCGGTCATGACAGGGTGGCCTTCGTGAACGTGCTGGACATCCTGTTGCTGGTCGCCGCCGTGTGGTTCGCGATCGTCGGCTACCGCCAGGGCTTCGTCGTCGGCATCCTGTCGGTGATCGGTTTCGTCGGCGGCGGCCTCGTCGCCGTGTACACGCTGCCCGTCCTCTGGGACGTCCTGACGGACAACTCCGAGGTCGGTACGACCGCCGCCGTCGTCGCGGTGGTCGTCGTCATCGTGTGCGCCTCGGTCGGCCAGGCGCTGACGACCCATCTGGGCAACAAGCTGCGCCGGTACATCACGTGGTCCCCGGCCAGAGCGCTGGACGCGACCGGCGGCGCGCTGGTCAACGTGGTGGCGATGCTGCTCGTGGCCTGGCTGATCGGCTCCGCGCTGGCGGGCACGACACTGCCGACGGTCGGCAAGGAGGTCCGCAACTCCAAGGTGCTGCTCGGCGTCTCCCGGGCGCTGCCCGCGCAGGCCGGCACCTGGTTCGCGGACTTCTCCGCCGTCCTCGCGCAGAACGGCTTCCCGCAGGTCTTCAGCCCGTTCTCCAACGAGCCGATCAACGAGGTGCAGCCCCCGGACCCGGCCCTCGTGGGCAGCCCGGTCGCCGCCCGTGCCCAGCGCTCCATCGTCAAGGTCACCGGCACCGCGGAGGGCTGCGGCAAGGTCCTGGAGGGCACCGGTTTCGTCTTCGACGACCGCCGCATCATGACGAACGCGCACGTCGTGGGCGGTGTCGACGAGCCCACGGTCCAGATTGGGGGCGAGGGCCGCAAGTACGACGCGACGGTCGTCCTCTACGACTGGCGGCGCGACATCGCCGTACTCGACGTGCCCGGACTGAAGGCGCCCGTGCTGCGGTTCGCCGGTGAGGACGCGCGCAGCGGCGACAGCGCGATCGTCGCCGGCTTCCCGGAGAACGGCGCGTACGACGTGCGTTCCGCGCGCGTGCGCGGCCGCATCACCGCCAACGGCCCGGACATCTACCACCGCGGCACCGTCCGCCGCGACGTGTACTCGCTGTACGCGACGGTGCGCCAGGGCAACTCCGGCGGCCCGCTGCTCACACCCGACGGCAAGGTCTACGGCGTGGTCTTCGCGAAGTCCCTGGACGACGCCGACACGGGGTACGCCCTCACCGCGGACGAGATCAAGGACGACATCGCCCGCGGGCGCACCGCGAACCAGCAGGTCGACAGCGACAACTGCGCGCTGTAGGAGGACCTCGCCGACACCTGTGGCCCCCGCCGGGAAGGCGGGGGCACAGGGCGGGCGGAGGGTGGCGTGGAGCGGTCGGTTTTCAGCCGCGGGGATGCCGCAGGCGCACCGAGACCCAGCGGGCCCGGCGGCGCAGAATGCGCGGGATTCCCACCCTGAAGTCCGCTCCCACCACTTGCGGGTTGCCCCGCGGGGAGAAGCTCGGGACACTGCCCGAGCGGCGATTGCGTGCTGCGTCACTGTAGCCGTGCGTCCAGCCCATACCCCGACGTTTGCCCCGGCCTCATGGTCTATAACCGCCCCGGGCGTCCTCAATTGGCCTATGCGTCGGGCAATTGGCCGTTCGAAGGACACGCGTTCCCGTCCGGATAGCGGGCGCGCGAGGAGGGGCCGCCGAAGGGAACGAGGGCGCTCCGGGAGGCACCGCGTCCCGGCGGTCTCAGCGGTCTGGCTCGGGGTCTTTCAGCCAATTGATTAGCTCCGCGGAAAACGCCGCCGGGTCCTCCTCGTGCGGGAAGTGCCCGAGCCCGTCGAACAGCCGCCAACGGTAGGGCGCCTCGACGTACTCCCCGGAACCCGCCGCGCTGCGGGTCCGTACGACCGGGTCGAGCGAGCCGTGCAGATGCAGCGTCGGCACCCGCACCGGGCGCTTCATACGGCGGTTGAACTGGATGCCGTCCGGGCGGGCCAGCGACCGCACCATCCAGCGGAACGGTTCGATCGAGCAGTGCGCCGTCGACGGGATGCACATGGCGCGGCGGTACGCCCTGAGCGCCGCCTCGTCCAGCGGGCGCGGCCCCCACCAGTCCCGCAACAGGCGCTCGACGAGCGCGCCGTCGTCCGCGGTGAGCTGCCGCTCCGGCACCCAGGGCCGCTGGAAACCCCAGATGTAGGAGCCGGCGGCGGTCTGCCGGGCGTCCCTGAGCATCGAGGAACGCCAGCGCCGCGGATGCGGCATCGACGTGACCGCGAGGCGCCGGACCAGCTTGGGGCGCATCGCGGCGGCCGTCCACGCGAGGTATCCGCCCAGGTCGTGGCCGACGAGCGCGGCGTCCGGCTCGCCGAGGGAACGGATCACCCCAGTGATGTCGAGGGCGAGGTTGGCCGGGTCGTAGCCGCGCGGGGTGCGGTCGCTGCCGCCGACGCCCCTCAGGTCCATGGCGACGGCCCGGTAGCCGGCGTCGGCCAGGGCGACGAGCTGGTGCCGCCAGGACCACCAGAACTGCGGGAATCCGTGCACGAGCAGCACGAGCGGTCCGTCGCCCAGTTCCGCGATGTGGAAACGCGCGCCGTTGGCGGCCACGTCCCGGTGGGTCACCCGGCGGCCACCGGGCACGTCGAGCCGTACGAGCGAGGCGGGCTGTGCCGAAGGAGTGCCGGGGTCGTTCATGAGGATGAGCGTGCCACAGCCTCGATGGCCTCGGGGGTGCGGTCCACGACGGCGGGGCGGGGATGCGGCTTGGCGTTCTGCAGCAGGACCGCCGACTCCTTCATCGACGCGGCGGCCTTCTGCGCGCCGCGGCCCTTCCTCGCCTTCTTCGCGAACCCGACACCGAGCAGCACGAGGAGGAGTGCGACGAGGACGTTCGCCGCGAAGGACAGCAGGAAGCAGATCGCCAGGTTCCAGTGGCTCCAGGTGCGGATGCCGTAGGCCAGGGCGAAGTTCAGCATCGGCAGGGAGAACAGCAGGAGCATGCCGGCCGCGGTGAACGCGCCGCCGCTCGTCAGGCCGCGCTTCACGTCCCGCTTGAGCTGGGCCTTGGCCAGCGCGATCTCGTCGTGCACCAGCGCCGACATTTCGGTCGTCGCCGTGGCGAACA
>DASTDN010000329.1:0-2197 GCA_035710365.1 Streptomyces sp.
CCCCCGGCGGGCGGGACGTCCGGCCCGCTCCGGACCGTCGTCCCTCCGCGCGGAACCCGTCCCCGGGTCTGCTGACGCCCCCGGGGCGCCGGACCCCGCCGGGCGAACCGGCGGCCGTCCCGGGCGGCAGCCGGTCCGGCCGGCCGCGAGACGGCCGCCCGGCGCCGACCGGGGCCCCGCCGTGTGCCGCCACCCGGTGCCCGCCTCCCTGACGGCCGCGGCTGCGGCCCGGCCCTCCCACATCCCTCATCCCTGTCGGTGACCCCTGCGGGCCCCGCGCGCCCCCACCAAGGAGACACGGTGACAAGCACTGAACCGAGCGGTACCGAGACGCCCCTCGGCGTGTTGCCCGGCCAATGGCGGTCGTTACACGAGGCGGGCCCCGTGACCTACGACGAAGCGCAGAACCAGTGGCGCGTCGTGGACCACCGGGGCGTCTCCGCCGTACTCGCCGACCCCGGGACGTACTCCTCCGACCTCACGCCGATCACGCCGACCCAGCAGGACTTCGAGACCTTCCGGCAGGGCAACTTCGTCGGCATGGACCCGCCGGAGCACCGCCAGCTCCGCACGCTCGTCAGCCAGGCCTTCACCCCCAGAGTGGTGCAGGGGCTGGAACCGCGCATCGAGGCCGTGTGCGCGCGGCTGCTCGACGGCGTCGCCGGCCACGACCGGTTCGACCTGGTCGACACCCTCGCCTACCCCCTGCCGATCATCGTGATCGCCGAACTCCTCGGCATCCCCGCCGACGACCACCTGCTGTTCCAGGAATGGGCCAGCACCCTCTTCGGCGGCGACCAGCTCGGCGACAGCCTCGACATGGCCGACCTGGAGCGGGCGCTGGAAGCCATCGCCCCGACCGTGCGCGAGATGAACGGCTACGTGCTGGACCACATCCGGCGCCGCCGCGCCCACCCCGGCGACGACCTCACCAGCAGACTCCTCACCGCCGAGGTGGACGGCACGCGCCTGGCGGACGAGGAGATCGTCGGCTTCGTCGCCCTGCTCCTGGTCGCCGGGCACATCACCACCACCGCCCTGCTGGGCAACGCCCTGGTCGCCTTCGACCGGCACCCGGGCACCCTCACCGCGCTGCGGGACGATCCCGGCCGGCTGCCCGACGCCGTCGAGGAGGTACTGCGCTGGCTGCCGCCCTTCCCCGAACTGGGGCGGCGCACCACCCGGCCGGTGGTGCTCGGCGGCCACGAGATCCCGGCCGACACCCTGCTGATGGTGCACCTGGGCGCCGCCAACCGCGACCCCGCCCGGTTCACCGCTCCGCACGTCTTCGACGTGACCCGCAGCCCCAACCCCCACCTGACCTTCGGCCACGGCATCCACTTCTGTTTCGGTGCGCCCCTGGCCCGGCTGGAGGCACGGATCGCGCTGACGATGCTGCTGGAACGATTCCCTGACATCGCGATCCCCTCCCACGACGACGTGACGTACCAGAACCCCGCCGTCATCGTCGGCGTACGCCACCTGCCGATCGCCGTCAAGAGACCGTGACGCGCGTCGACGCGCCGGCCCCCCGCACCGTTCGCCCGCGGCCGGCCGCGTCACCCTCCGCACCCGCTCTCACCAGGAGTCCCCTTCCCATGCCGCATCCCACCGCCGGTCCGGACGCCGACCGGGCGCTGTGCCAGGAGTTGCAGAGCCGCCTCGACGCCCTCGCGCGCGCCCACCGCGTGCCCGGCGCCCAACTGGCCGTCCACACCGGCACCCACACCCTCAGCGTCCACACCGGCACGGCCGACGCCCTGACGGAAACCCCGTTCACCGCGGACACGGCGGTCCCCCTGGGCTCCGTCACCAAGACGGCCACGGCAGCCGCCGTGCTGCTCCTCGCCGACGACGGCGACGTGGACCTCGACGAGCCCGTCGCGGAACTGCTCCCCGAATTACGCGGGTTACCCCGGATCACGGCCCGTCACCTGCTCAGCCACACCTCCGGACTGCCCACCGGACCCGACTCCGACAGCGCCGCCGGTACCACCGCGGCCCGCTACCTCGCCACGGTCTGCAACCCCCAGAGCGCCCTGTTCCCGCCCGGCACCGGCTTCTCGTACTCCAACGCGGGCTACGTCGCCGCCGGCCGGCTGGTGTCCGAAGTGACCGGCATGACCTGGCAGGAGGCGCTGGTCGCGCTGCTCCTCGACCCCCTCGGCATCACCCCCGCCTTCCTCGGCGACACCGC
>DASTDN010000330.1:0-10515 GCA_035710365.1 Streptomyces sp.
CGGCCTCGGGGACGGCGTGCGGGGGCCGGGTGTCGCCCTTGGCCCTCGGCACCCAGATCCGGCCGTCGTTGCGCAGCGACTCGCTCATCAGCGTCAGTTTCGCCTGGTGGTCGCCGGTGCGCGGGATGCACGTGGGGTGGATCTGGGTGAAGCACGGGTTGGCGAACAGCGCGCCGCGCCGGTGGGCCCGCCAGATGGCGGTCGCGTTGGAGTTCATGGCGTTCGTGGACAGGCGGAAGACGTTGCCGTAGCCGCCGGTGGCGAGGACGACGGCGTCCGCGACGTACGTGGAGATCCGTCCCGTGACGAGGTCCCGGGCCACGATGCCGCGCGCCCGCCCGTCGGCCACGATCAGGTCGAGCATCTCGGTACGCGGGTGCATCTCGACGTTCCCGGCGGCGATCTGCCTGCTCAGGGCCTGGTACGCGCCCAGCAGGAGCTGCTGGCCCGTCTGGCCCCGGGCGTAGAAGGTGCGGGAGACCTGCACGCCGCCGAAGGAACGGGTGTCGAGCAGGCCGCCGTACTCGCGGGCGAAGGGCACGCCCTGCGCCACGCACTGGTCGATGATCTCGACGGAGATCTGCGCGAGCCGGTGCACGTTGGACTCCCGGGCGCGGAAGTCGCCGCCCTTGACGGTGTCGTAGAAGAGGCGGTGCACGGAGTCGCCGTCGTTGCGGTAGTTCTTCGCGGCGTTGATGCCCCCTTGCGCGGCGATGGAGTGGGCGCGGCGCGGGGAGTCCTGGTGGCAGAACTGGACGACCCGGTAGCCCTGTTCGGCGAGGGTGGCGCCGGCCGAGCCGCCGGCCAGGCCGGTGCCCACGACGATGACGGTGTGCCGCCGCCGGTTGGCGGGGTTGACCAGGCGGGCCTCGAAGCGGCGCCGGTCCCAGCGTTCGTGGACCGGCCCGGCGGGGGCCTTGGTGTCGGCGACGGGCTCGCCGGTCGTGTAGTCGGTGTAGGAGGTCACGGTCAGCTCACCACTCCGGTCATGACGGCCACGGGTACGGCGACGAAGCCGGCCGTGAGCAGCAGCGCGAGAAGGCCCGCGGTGGTTTTCAGGGCGCGGTCGCGGGTGCGGCTGCCGGCGCCGAGGGTCTGGGCGGCGCTCCAGAAGCCGTGCCGTACGTGCAGGCCGAGGGCGAGCGTCGCGGTGATGTAGACGGCGTTGCCGTACCAGGTGGAGAAGGTGTCCACGACGTTCTGGTAGGGCTTGCCGGGTTCGAAGCCGCCGGAGTGCACGGTGCCGGTGGTCAGGTCCAGCAGGTGCCAGACGACGTACAGGCCGAGGATGACGCCGCCCCAGCGCATGGTGCGTGTCGCGTAGCTCGTCCGGGGCTTCCGGTGGACGTACCTGTCGGGCCGCGCCCTGATGTCGCGGCGGCTGAGCTGGTAGGCGGACACCGCGTGCGCGACCACCGCGACGAGCAGGGCGATCCGGATCAGCCACAGTGTCCAGCCGTGGTGCATGAAGGGCTCGCCCATGGTGCGCAGCCAGTGCGCGTAGTGGTTGAACTCGCCGGGCCCGAAGAAGATCTTCAGGTTTCCGATCATGTGGACGACGAGGTAGGACAGCATGACGAGGCCGCTGACCGCCATCACCGCCTTCTTGCCGACGGTCGAGTCCCACACGGTGCGCGCCGTCGACGGCCGTCGGTCCGTCCGCGTTGCCTGAGCCATGCGGACGACGCTAGGCGCGCACCCCGCCATCGGTCCAAGACATGACGGGGCTCGATTCGATAGGCCATGCCTATGCTGGAGGGGTGCAGTTCCATCAGCTCCAGTACTTCGTGGCGGTCGCCGAGGCCCGGCACTTCACCCGGGCCGCCGAGCGGGTCCATGTCGCGCAGCCGTCGTTGTCGCAGCAGATCAGGGCGCTGGAGCGGGAACTGGGCGCGGACCTGTTCCTGCGGGCCCGCGGCAACATCACCCTCACCGACGCCGGGGAGGCGCTGCTGCCGCTGGCCCGGCGCATCCTCGCCGACGCGGACACGGCGCGGCACGAGGTGCTGGAGCTGGTGCGGCTGCGGCGCGGCCGGGTCAGGCTGGGCGCGACCCCGAGCCTGTGCACGGGCCTGCTGCCGGACGTGCTGCGCGCCTTTCACGACCGCTATCCGGGTGTCCGGCTGCTGATCGAGGAGGGCGGCTCGCACGACCTGGTGCGGGAGCTGGCGCGGGGCGCGCTGGACCTGGCGCTGGTGGTGCTGCCGCTGCCGACGCCGTCGCCCGCGCTGACGACGGTGGAACTGCTGCGGGAGGACCTGGTGGTGGTGTCGTCACCGGAGGCGGCCCCGCCGGGCGGCGGGCGGCGGACGGTGCGGGTCACGGACCTGGAGGGCGAGCGGCTCGTGATGTTCCGGCACGGCTACGACCTGCGGGAACTGACCGTGGCCGCGTGCCGCGCCGCGGGTTTCGAGCCGGAGTTCGCCGTCGAGGGCGGAGAGATGGACGCAGTGCTGGGGTTCGTGCGCGCCGGGCTGGGGGTGGCCGTGGTGCCGCGCATGGTGGCGGCGCGTGGGCGCGGTCTGCGGGTCACCGCGCTGGCCCGGCCCGGGCTGCACCGGACGATCGCGCTCGCGCACCGCAGTGACGTGGCTCCGCCCCGGGCCGCGCGGGAGTTTCAGCGGATGCTGTTCGCGCGGTGACGGGGGCAGGGCGAGGGCGGGTGCGTGTCCCGGCCTCGGTGTCGCGCGGTTGCCGCGTCCGGGCCGGCGGGGGTCTCCCCCGGATGCCGGGTCCGGGCGTCGAGGGGTGCTCGCGCAGTTCACCGCTCCCGGGTCCCGGGACGGTTCTCCCCTGACGCCGGGTGCGGGGCGCGCGGTTCCGCGCGCCCCCGTGGGGGCGCTTCGCTCCGTGGTTCGGTGGGCGGGGCCCGCGCCCCGGTGGGGGCGCTTTCTGGTGGCGGCGCGGGCCGTGGGTGGTTGCTCGCGCCGGTCGGCCGGTGGGCGGTCAGCCCGTGGCGTCGACCAGGACCAGTTCGTGGAGCCGTTCCGGGGGGCCGGGGCGGGCGTAGTACCAGCCCTGGGCCGTGTCGCAGCCGAGCAGGCGCAGTTGGTCGGCCTGGGCCGCGGTCTCCACGCCCTCGACCGTGACCGCGAGGTCCAGGCTGTGGGCGAGAGACACGATGCCCTCGACGATCTTCAGGTCGACGGTGTCGGCGGGGAACCGCTGCATGCTCTGCGTGAACGAGCGGTCCAGCTTGAGGACGTTCACCGGCAGGCGGCGCAGGTTGGCGAGGTTGGAGTAGCCCGTGCCGAAGTCGTCCAGCGCGATGGCGACGCCCATCTCCGCGAGCCTGCGCAGCGGCTTCAGCAGGGCGTCGTCCGCGCCGATCAGCGCCGACTCCGTCACCTCCAGGCACAGCACCTCGGGTTCGACTCCGGCGCGCTCCAGGATGTCGATGGTGTCCTGGACCAGACCGGGGTGGGTGAGCTGGCAGGGCGAGAGGTTGACGTTGATGCGCATCGACCCCGCGTCGGCGTGCGTCTCCCGCCACGTACGGGCCTGGCGGACCGACTGTTCCAGCACCCAGCGTCCGAGCGGCACGATCAGGCCGGTGTCCTCGGCGAGCGGGATGAAACGGTCCGGGCCGAGCACCCCGTGCTGCGGGTGCAGCCAGCGCACCAGCGACTCCGCGCCCCGCACGCTGCCGTCACTCAGCCGCACCAGCGGCTGGTACTCGATGAAGAACTCGCCGCGCTCCAGGGCGGCGGGCAGCGCGGTGGTCAGCCCGTGCCGGGTGATGGCGCGGGCGTCGGCCTCCGGGTCGGCCAGCTCGTAGCGGTTGCCGCCCGCCGCCTTGGCCCGGTACATGGTGATGTCGGCGCTGCGCAGCACCTCGGCGGAGCTGCTCTCGCCGGCCGGGCCCTCGACGACGCCGATGCTGACGCGAACGGTCAGTTCCCGGCCGTCGATGCTGATCGGGGCGTTGAGCGCGCTCATGATGCGCTCGGCGAGGTCGACGGCCTCGCGCTCGGTGTCGGGTCCGGTGGTCAGCGCCACGAACTCGTCGCCGCCGAGCCGGGCGACCATCTCGCCGGGCGCCGTCGCGCAGGACTCCAGCCGGTCGGCGACCTCCACGAGCAGCCGGTCGCCGACCGCGTGCCCGAGGCTGTCGTTGATCGTCTTGAACCCGTCCAGGTCGAGATAGCACAGCCCGAAGCGCCGGCCCTCGCCCGCGCCCAGCGCCTTCTCCAGACGCTCGAAGAAGAACGTCCGGTTGGGCAGGCCGGTGAGCGCGTCGTGGGTGGCGTCGTAGCGCAGCCGCAGGTTGAGCAGCCGCCGTTCGGTGGTGTCCTCCATGAGGGCGAGCTGGTACTGCGGCACGCCGTCCGGGTCACGCAGCAGGGACACCGTCAGATTGGTCCACAGGACCGTTCCGTCAGGACGGGCGAAGGCCTTCTCGACGTGGTAGTGGTCGCGTTCGCCGCGGATCAGCTCGTCGTAGAGACGCCATATGTGCGGCGCGTCCTCGGGGTGGGTCCACTCCACGACCTTGCGGCCGCGCAGCGCCTGCTCGGGCAGCCCGAACATGCGCAGCAGCGCCCCGTTGAACTGGAGCACGGTGCCGTCCAGGTCGGCGATGCCGATTCCTATGGCGGCGCCCTCGAAGACCGCGCGGAAGCGGGCCTCGCTGGCGTGCAGCGCCTCCGCCACCACGCCCTGGGCCAGCAGCGCGGCGCGGGCGATGGACTCCTGCTCCGACAGCGTCCGCTCGCGCAGGGCCTCGGCGAAGCCCGCGGCCATGGCGTGCTGCAGCCGCGCCGAACGGGCCCGCAGGTCCTCCTGGTCGCCGTCCTCGCCGCAGTACAGCACGAGGTACGCCTCGACGCAGTCCAGGGTGCGGCTGAGCGCCTCGGGGTCGGTGCAGTGCGCCGCGACGAGGGCGGCACCCACGGCCTGGCCCTCGCCCGCGTCGAACACGCGGGACCTGAGGGCCTCGCTCAGCCGCCGGGCGAGCGGCACGAGTTGCCGCTCGAACTCCGGCCGGGTCGACGACGTCGAGGTCACCGGGAACACGGCCCGGCTCCAGATCGTCGCGAAACGCCGCACTCTGTCTTCCGGACCGTCCGGCTCCGTCTCTGCTTCCGCGTCTGCGTTCACGCCCGCCGCCCCACGCCCGCGAAGCCCGAGAAAGCGAACGGGTCCTCGTCCTCCGGTGAGGTGTCGGGCCGCCAGTGCGGCATCGGCACCAGTCCGGGTTCCACCATGTCGTACCCCTCGAAGAACCGCGCGACGTCCTCGCGCGGGCGCATGATCAGCGGGTTGCGGATGTCCTCGTACACGCTCACCATGCCTCCGGCCCGCTCGGGCGGCAGAGGGATGCCCTCGTACGAGGCGTGGGTGAGGACGATGAGGCTGCCGGGCGCGAGCGCGTCTCGCAGCTCGGCGACGGCGCCGTACGGATCGTCCGCGTCTTCCACGAAGTGAAGTATGGCAACGAGAAGCAGCGCCACCGGCTGCTTCAGGTCGATGAGCCGCCGGAACTCCTCGCTCGCCAGGATCTCGGCGGGCTTGCGGAGGTCGGCCGCGACGACGTCGGTGGTGGCGTTGCCCGCCAGGACCGCCTGACTGTGGGCGACGGCCACCGGGTCGTGGTCCACGTACACGACGCGCGCGCCGGGACAGGCGGCCTGCGCCACCTCGTGCACGTTCCCGAAGGTCGGTATGCCGGATCCGATGTCCAGGAACTGGGTGATGCCCAGGCTCACCGCGTAACGGACCGCCCGGCGCATGAACGCCCGGTTCGCCTGCATGATCTTGGGGAGTCCCGGCATGCACCGAATCGCCTTGCGCGCCGCTTCCCGGTCGACCTCGAAGTTGTGCGATCCGCCCAGGTAGTAGTCGTAGATCCGGGAAACGCTGGGCACCGAGATGTCGATGCTCCGTGGCGCCCAGGCGGGACGCTCCATCTCTCTCTCCAAGGCTTGGCGATCCGGTGTTCGAGGTGAGGCTACTGACCACCCGCCAAAGGAGCGAGCCGAAACGGAAATTGACCATCCGTTCCCGGTCACTGCCCGGGGCACGTGCCAAATGACCGCGGCACGCCTTCAGTCGGGGAATTATCACGAGACGTAGCCGAGCCTGTCGGATGCGTGATCACGCAAAGCGGTACTCGCCTTCCACAGACGCGTGGAAGGGGCGTACCGGAAATGGACCTGCCGGTCGGTTAACTCATGGGGAGGCCCACCGGTTTTCTCCGCGGAAACGGCGTACCGGGTGCCGTCGGCGCACTGCCCGTGGATGTCGCCCGGATTCCTGGCGCCGGTGAAGAGAAATCGGCCAGCAATCCCGGGTCCGCCGCCGAGCGCCGTCGGGGCGCGTGAAGCCCGTGACGCCCCTCTTCTCAAGCCCCCCGCCGCCGTTGGCGGCCGCCGGCGCCCCGACGGGCCGCCCGCCCGGGCGGGCCCCGGTGGACGCGGAGGCGGGTTTCGGCCAGGGCCTCGCCCTGGCCGGACGGTGCCGCCGAGCAGCTTCGTGCCGACGCCGTCGCGCGGCAGGGGGTATGCACCCGGACACCCGGCGCGTCAACCCCCGAACCCCGCCCGGCATGGGGGCCGCCGCCCGCACGGGGCACCGGCCGGGAGCACGGCGTCCCGGACGCGCTCGCCGCTCCCCACCGGCCGCGTCCGGAATGTCGCCGAGGTCAACATGGCGGGAGGCGTCCGTCCTTCCTTCGGGGCAATCCCCCGGCGCGGCGGCGCGGCGCGTTGCGCCGACGATCATGCTGGCGGGCGTGCGAGAACCCGAACCGTCCCCCTGTGCCCGTCCGGCAAAGGCGTTGGCGCTGGCGGCGCTGACGTGGTCGCTCGTGGGCGCACCGGCCGGAGTGGCGGTCGCCGACGCCTGCGCCTCGGCGGTCACTGGGCCGCGCGGTACGACGGCGGTGGCGGTCGCCGGGAGCATGCCGACGTTCCCGCCGTGCCCCACACCCACGCCGCCCCCCGAGCCCACGCCCACGCCCACCCCGACACCGACCCCTCCTCCCCCGCCGGAACCGACGCCCACACCGACACCCCCGCCGCCGCGGCCCAAGCCCCCGCCCCGCCCGGCGCCCCCTCCCCCGCCGGCCCGTACGCCCGCGCCTCCTCCTCCGCCCGCACCCCCGCCCGCTCCCGAGCCGCCGCCGGTCCCGCCGGAGCCGCGCCCGTCCCTGTCCCCCGTGCACTACCCGCGCCACCACCGGGCCGTGCCGCGCGGCCGCCCGCCGCACAACACCACGTCGCCGCTCGTCTTCGTCCTGCTCATCTCGGTCCCCGCGGTGATCGCCATCGTCGCGCTGCGGCCCCGCTGACCCCTTGGAGGACCCTTGCCGGAATGGCTTGTTCTCACCCTCGCGATGCTCGCCGCTTGCGCCGTGGTGGTCGTCGTCACCCTGGTGCGCGACCGCAGGGCCCCGGAGGACGAGGACCCCAGTGAGACCCCTGACGTCATCGAGTACATGACGATGTGGATCGGCGTGGTGTACGCCATCGTCCTTGGTCTGGCCCTCGCCGGGGTGTGGGAGGCGCGGAGCACGGCCCAGGACCACGCGCAGGCGGAGGCCTTCGCGCTGCACGAGATCACCGAGCGGGTCCGGGTGTACCCGGACGAGGTCCGCGACCGCATTCGGGACGATGTCAACGCCTATGTCGGACACGTCGTCACCACCGAGTGGCGGACGATGGCGGACGAGGGCCATGTCACGGCTCGCGGCGACAAGCTGCTGGACCGGGTGCGCGCGGACGTCACGGACTACGAGCCGCGCACCGACTTCGAGGCGCAGGCCTACCAGCCGCTGGTGGACCAGGTGACGGCAGCGGACCAGGCCCGTCACGCGCGGGCCGGCTCGACCGGGACGACCATGCCGGGCGTGGTGTGGTTCGGGCTGGTCATCGGCGGCCTCGCCACCATCGGCATGGTGTTCGCGCTCCAGATCCGCCGCACGGCACGCGAGTTGGTCCTCGCCGGGCTGTTCTCGGCGCTGGTGGCCTTCCTGCTGTTCCTGATCTGGGACTTCGACGCGCCCTACAGCCGGGGCATCGCCGCCTCGGCGGACCCCTTCCTCCAGCTCTTCCCGGGCTCCGCGGACTGACCGCCACGGCGGGCGGGTGAGAAGCCGGTCGGGCCGCCCGGGGGACGCGCCGCGTGGCGCGTCCCCCGGGTGGCCCACTCTTCTGCCCCGTTCGCCCCGCAGCGATCGCGTGCCCGTCCGTCCGTTCCCGGCGCTCCGGTCATCGAGGCGCATGTCCGGCACGGGCGGAAGAGGTCCGCGCCTGCTCCTCGGGACCCGGAGGACGCACACGCGCGCGATGCGCGGGGCCGCCGCCGCGCTGCCGGGCGCCGCCGCCCGCGCCCCGACCTCGCCGTCCGCCGCCCTCACTCACGGGAACGCCGTCCCGCTCGGGTCGGGTGTGGAGCCCTCCGCCGTCGCCGCGGGCAGCCGGGTCGGCCTCCGGGCGGACCCGGGGTGGAGGCCCGCGGCGGTGCTCGCCGGACGTGCGGAGGGTCAGATGTGCTTCTCGGCCCGGCGGCGCGTCCAGAACACGCCGCCCGCGACGGCCGCCGCGGCCACCAGCCCGCCGCCGATGGCCATGTCGGCCGGCGCCGCCCCGGTGGAGCTGCTGCCGCCGAGACCACCCGAGGTGCCGCCGAGGACGGTGAAGGCGGCCGGCTTGGTCAGGGTCCTGCCGGAGCAGGTCACCGTGATGTCGTACGAGCCGGGCCGGGCGTCGCTGTTGATCCGGGCGGTGCCCCGGGCGCTGTCCCGCTGAGTGCCCGGCAGGACCGTCAGGTCGGCCCGCGGGAACGCGTTGGACGTCATGGTTCCGCCGTTGCGGCAGCCGTCCACCGTGACGGTGAGCTGACCTCCGCGGGCGATGACGCTGGGCAGGGCGACGATGTTGCTCGGGCTGTCCCAGGCGACGGCCGCGGGGGCGGCGAGCCCCACGGCGGCGGCAGCCACTGCGGACACCGCCAGGGCACGAGACTTACGCATGTGATCCTCCGCGGAAGGCGCTCCGGGACCCGTTCCCGGAGAGTCGGCGAGAAAGCACCTCCCAGACAGACCCTCGGCCGCTTCGTGGATCACCGCATTTCGGGAATGGTCCGTCCTGGTGAGCGGGAACGCGCCCACGAGTGTACGGGGCGACATATCGCCGCAGCTCACGGCCCGTTGGAGAAATTCGTCCCGGGGCGCCTCGGATGGCGCACGGCGAGATTCCCGGTCACCCTTTCGCCCCTGCCCCGTCGCCGGTTTTCCGTACGGCGCTTAGCGTGCCCGTATGCGCGAATTGACGCGGCGACGGCCGTGTCGAGAGGGGATGTCCCATGCATGAGCCCGAGGAACTGGCCGAAGAACAGGAGCGGCGGAGGAAACGCGCTCCCTGGGGCGTGATAGCGCTTGTTCTGCTGACCGGCCTCGCGCTCATCCGGAACGGCTCGGGGGAATTCGACGTGGGCCCGCCGCAGCCCGCCTCGGCGGCCGCGACCGACGGCCGGATCTCCGGCGGCGCCTTCGCGAAGTCCGCTCAGGACCCGCTGTCGTACGCCGTGCCCGAACGGGTCGCCATTCCCGCGATCCAGGTCGACGCGCCGATCATTCCGGTGGGTCTGGACGCGGAGGGCTGGGTGGACGCCCCGCCGCCCGAGGACCCGAATCTGGCCGGCTGGTTCAGCGGCGCGGTTTCCCCCGGTGAGAAGGGAACGGCCGTCGTCGTGGGGCACGTGGACAACAAGCAGGGACCCGCCGTGTTCTACGGCCTCGGGGCCCTGCAGAAGGGAAATCGCGTCGAGGTCTCCCGGCAGGACGGAAAGACGGCCGTCTTCGAGATCTACGGCATCGAGGTGTTCTCCAAGAACGACTTTCCGAGCGACCGTGTCTACACCTCCACGGGCGGCGCGGAATTGCGGGTCATCACCTGCGGCGGCGGTTTCTCCCAGCAGAACGGCTACGAGGGCAACGTCGTCACCTTCGCCCGCATGGTCGAGGTCCGCTGAGCCGCGCCCCGTCCGGGCGGGGCGCTCGGCCCCGGTGCCCGCCGCTCACCCGTCGGCGGGCACCGGGGCCGTCAGGTGGGCCTCCGGCGGGGGACGGTCACGTGGTAGCCGGAGTCCAGCAGTTTCGGCAGGTAGGCGCGCAGCGCCCGCACGCTCTGGGAGCGGTCGCCCCCGGCGTCGTGGGAGAGCACCACGACGCCGGGGGCGGCGCCGTCCGCGACGCGGCGGGTGATGCTGAGGACGCCGGGCGCGGTCCAGTCCAGGGTGTCCAGGGTCCAGGCGAGCGGCTCCATGCCGAGTTCGGCGCCGATCCGGAAGGTGGCAGCGTTCCAGGCCCCGTAGGGCGCGCGGAACCACTGGGGGCGTTCCCCGTACGCCTTCTCGACGACGTCGCTGGTGCGTTCCATCTGGGAGCGGATCGCGGCGGGGGAGAGATCGGTCAGCAGGGGGTGGGACCAGGTGTGGTTGCCGACGACGTGCCCCTCGTCGGCCATGCGGGACAGCAGGCCCCGGTGGATGTCGGCCATCTCCCCGCACACG
>DASTDN010000331.1:0-10594 GCA_035710365.1 Streptomyces sp.
CCCCCGGCCCGCATCATCCTCCACGACACCGACACCGACACCGACACCGACACCGACACCGACACCGACACCGACACCGACACCGACACCGACACCGACACGGGCGGGAGCACGGAACAGATCCTCGCCGCGGCCCTCGCCTCCGCCGAGCCGCAGCTCGCCGTGCGCGGCACCACCCTCTCCGTCCCCCGCCTCACCCGCGCCACCCACCCCACGCCGGACACCCCTCTGCCGTTCACGCCAACGGGCACCGTCCTCGTCTCGGGCGGCGGCTCCCTCGGCGCCCTCGCGGCCCGGCATCTGGTCGCGCGGCACGGTGTGCGGCACCTGATGCTGGCGAGCCGGCGGGGCCCGGACGCCGAGGGCGTGGCGGAACTGGTCGCCGAACTCGCCGAACAGGGCGTCACGACGAGCGTCCTGGCCTGCGACCTGTCCGACCGGGACCAGGTGGCGGCCCTGCTGGCGTCGGTGCCGGACGAGCACCCCCTGACCGGAATCGTCCACACGGCGGGAGTGACCGACGACGGCGTCGTCGCGGCGCTCACTCCGGAACGCCTGGCGAAGGTATTCGCGCCGAAGGTGGACGCCGTACGCCACCTGGACGAACTCACCCGGGCCCTCCCCCTGAGCGCCTTCGTGGTGTATTCGTCGGTGTCCGCGGTGTTCATGGGTGCGGGCAGTGGCAGTTACGCGGCGGCGAACGCGTATCTGGACGGGGTGGTGGCGGGCCGTCGGGCGGCGGGTCTGCCCGGGGTGTCGTTGGCCTGGGGTCTGTGGGAGCAGACGACGGGTATGGCGGCCGGGACGGACGATCTCACCCGGGCCCGGATGAACCGGCGTGGTGGCCTGCGGGCGATGACGCCGGAGGAGGGCATGGAGCTGTTCGACACCGCCCTGCGTTCGGGCCGGGCACTGCTCGTCCCGGCCAAGCTGGACCTGCGCGCGCTGCGCGACGAGGCCACGGCCGGCGGTGGAGTCCCGCACCTGCTGCGCGGCCTGGTACGGGCGGGCCGCCGGCAGGCCAGGGCGGTGGACAACCGGGACGAGCACCGCCGGCTGTCCGAGCGGCTGGCCGGACTGTCCGCCGCCGAGCAGACGAAGGTCCTCCTCGACCTGGTGCGGACCCAGGTGGCCGCTGTCCTCGGACACGGCGCGACCTATCACATCGACGCGGACCAGGGCCTCTTCGAGATCGGTTTCGACTCCCTCACCGCCATCGAACTGCGCAACCGGCTCCGGAACATCACCGAAAGGAAACTCGCCCCCGGTCTCGTCTTCGACCACCCCACGCCCGGCATGCTCGCCGCGCACCTGCGGGAACGGATCGGCGCGGAACAGCCCGCGAACCACCCCCTGGCGATGTCCGTATGAAAGAGAGTGATGACGTGTTCGACGTGGGCACCTATCTCGAACGGATCGGCTGCGGCGAAGAGACCGCCGTCGGCGTCGAGAATCTGCGGAAGCTGCACAAACGGCACCTCATGGCGATTCCGTACAACGGTGCCGGACAGGATCTCCGGGACGGCATACGCCTCGTCGGCCTCGACGACGACACCCTCTTCGAGAGGTGCGTCCTGGACGGGCAGGGCGGCACGTGTTTCGAACTCGCCCGGCTGTTCCACCGGCTGCTTGGCGAACTCGGGTACGACGTGACGCTGCTCGCGGGCAGTACCGCCGAGGGCCGCGAGAACTTCGGGCTCGACGTCGAGCACATGTTCAACCTCGTCGCCCTGGACGGACGGGAGTGGCTCGTGGACGTCGGCTACCCGGGCCCCAACTACATCGAGCCGCTCCTGGTCTCCGACAGGGTGCAGACCCAGTACGGATGCCAGTACCGGCTGGTCGGGCAGGGGCATGGGCGCGAACCGGGCGGCCACGAGTCCGGCTTCGCTCTGCAAAGGCGCGGCCGGGTCAGCCGGTGGAGCGTCGTCTACACCTTCACGCTGAAGCCCCGGCAGTGGAGCGACTGGCAGGAACTGGAAGACCACCTGAACCGGGAATACGCGTCCCCGGCACCCGGCGGTCCCACGGCCTCCGAGACGGCCGAAGCCTGCCCGATCGCGCGCGGAACGGACCGCCTCTTCCGGGAGATCGAAGAGGACACGAGGGCGCACGACGGCCAGGACGTCCTGTGCGGCCGGGCTCTCGACAACGGCCAAGTCGTCATGAAGGGACGGCGCTGCCTGACGGTCCGCAACGGACGCGAGGAAGTCCACACGATCACGGACGACGACGAACAACAGGACCTCGTCGACCGCATTCTCTCCGGCACGTTCAGCTCGGTCCGGTGAAGAGGGAGAGCCCGGTGAAGGCGAAAGGGAGAGCCCGGTGAAAGGGGAAGACGTGACGGAGCATGGGGCCGGAAATCCGACGGCCCCCGGGGCACGCGAGGCCGGTCCCACTGCCGGGCTCCGGGACGGGGAGGGGCGCGGCGACGTGACGGCCAGGGTTCCGCTCCGTCTCCCCGGCCACGCGTACGACGTGCTCATCGGCCCGGGAGTCCGTACGTCGCTCGCGGGTGTCGTGCGGCGGCTGGGCGCCGCGCGGGCCGTCGTCGTGTCGGCCCGGCCGTCCGAGTGGGTGCCGGACACCGGGGTGGAGACCCTGCTGCTGCCGGCCCGGGACGGTGAGCGGGACAAGACCCTCGCCACGGTGGAGGCGCTGTGCGCGGAGTTCGTCCGGTTCGGGCTCACCCGGTCCGACGTCGTCGTGTCCTGCGGCGGCGGCACCACCACGGACGTCGTGGGACTCGCGGCGGCGCTGTACCACCGGGGCGTGGCAGTGATCCACCTGCCCACCTCCCTGCTCGCGCAGGTGGACGCCAGCGTGGGCGGCAAGACGGCGGTGAACCTGCCGGCCGGCAAGAACCTGGTCGGCGCGTACTGGCAGCCCAGCGCGGTGCTGTGCGACACGGACTACCTGTCGACCCTGCCGGCCCGCGAACTGCGCAACGGCCTCGGTGAGATCGCCCGCTGCCACTTCATCGGCGCACCCGGCCTGCGCGGGCTGACCCTGGCGGAACAGATCACCGCGAGCGTGTCCCTCAAGGCCCGGGTCGTGGAACGCGACGAGCGGGACACCGGGGCGCGGCACATCCTCAACTACGGCCACACCCTGGGCCACGCCCTGGAGAGGGCGACCGGCTACGCCCTGCGCCACGGCGAGGCGGTGGCGATCGGAACGGTCTTCGCGGGCCGTCTCGCCGGAGCCCTGGGCCGTGTCGGCCGGGGCCGGGTGGCGGAGCACCTGGAAGTCGTCCGGCACTACGGCCTGCCCGTCGCACTGCCCGACGACGTCGATCCCGAGACCCTGGTGCGGCTGATGCGGCACGACAAGAAGGCGGTCGGCGGGCTCGCGTTCGTCCTGGACGGCCCGCAGGGCGCGGAACTGGTCGGCGACGTACCGCACGAGACGGTCGCGCGCGTCCTGGAGCTGATGCCCCGGGCGCCCCTGGCCGACCTGGTGGGCGAGACCGGCCCCCCACCACCGCCCGCACCGGCCCGGGCGGACAGTACGACGGCGCGGCCGTGAACGTCGGCCACCGCGGGAACGGCCACCGTGGGAACGGCGGACACCGCGGCGACACCGGGCACGGCGGAACACCGGGCACGCGGGAACGGCAGTCACCGCGGGAACGGCAGGCACGGCACAAGCGGCGGGTACGGCACAAGCGGCGGGTACGGCAGGCGAGCGGCCACGACAGTGAGGCAGGCAGGGCTGAGATGACAGGACATCCCGCTACCCCCATTTCCGGCACCACCCGGCTGTACGCGGTGCTCGGGGACCCCGTCGCGCAGGTGCAGGCGCCCGCGCTGATGAACCCCCTCTTCGCGCGCCTGGGCGTCGACGCGGTCCTCGTCCCGGTGCACGCGCGGCCGCAGCACCTGGAGGACGTCGTACGCGGCCTGCAGCGCGTGGAGAACCTGGACGGCATGTTCGTCACCGTGCCGCACAAGGCGGCCGTGCGGCACCTGGCCGACCGGTGCAGCACGACCGTGGACATCGTCGGCAGCGCGAACGTCCTGCGGCGCGAGGCCGACGGCCGCTGGCTCGCGGAGAACTTCGACGGCTCGGGCTTCGTGGCGGGCCTCCTCGGCGCGGGACACGACCCGAAGGGCCGGCGGGCCGTGCTCGTCGGCGCGGGCGGCGCGGGCAGCGCCGTCGCCGCCGCGCTGCTCACCGCCGGAACCGACCGGCTGTCCGTGTACGACTCCGACACCCCGAAACTCGACGCGCTGGTCGCCCGCCTCGCCGCGCACTGGCCCGGCCGGGTCCTCGCCCTGCCCGGCCCGTACCCCGGGGACGCCGACATCGCCGTGAACGCCACCCCGCTCGGCCTGCGCCCCGAGGACCCCCTGCCGTTCCCGCCGGAGGCCCTGCCCCGGGGCTGCGTCGTGGCCGACATCGTCATGAAGCCCCGCGAGACCCGGCTCCTGCGCGAGGCCGCGGCCCGAGGACACCGCGTCCATCACGGCATGCACATGCTTCGGGGCCAACTGGACTCCTACCGGGCCTTTTTCCACCTGGAGTGATCCCTCCCGGCGACTACCGGACCGGGGGATGCGGGGCCGCCCCCGGGGCTCTACGTTTGACCTGTCGGTCAGCTCTTCTCCCGACGACAGACCCGACGACGGCCCTGCACCGGGCCGGCACCACGCCCCCACCACGCTCGGCGGCCCGGCCCGGCAACAGCCCGCCCGGCCCCCCTACGACTCCCCACGCCCCACCGCGCACACCCCACCCGCACGACACCGCGCGGCCGGAGTGTGCGCGTCCTCCGCGAACTCGACGGCGAGTGCCCGTGCGCGAGTGTCCCCCCCCGTGACGCACGGCTGCCGCGCCGCCCGTGGTGCACCTCGCGTCGAGTCACATCCACTCCTTGGAGAATCATGAACGTGCGACAGGCGCCGGACTTCCCCGAGTGGCCCCAGTACGACGCGGACGAGAGGGAAGGCCTCGTGCGCGCACTCGAACAGGGACAGTGGTGGCGGATGGGCGGGACCGAAGTCGACTCCTTCGAGCGGGAGTTCGCCGACCACCACGGTGCCGCCCACGCCCTCGCCGTCACGAACGGAACCCACGCACTCGAACTCGCCCTGCAGTGCATGGGAGTCGGGCCGGGCACGGAGGTCCTCGTGCCCGCCTTCACCTTCATCTCCTCCTCGCAGGCCGTGCAGCGCCTCGGTGCCGTCGCGGTCCCCGTGGACGTCGACGCGCACAGCTACTGCATCGACGTGGCGGCGGCAGCGGCGGCCGTGACCCCGCGCACCCGGGCGATCATGCCGGTGCACATGGCGGGCTTCCTCGCGGACATGGACGCCCTGGACAAACTGTCCGCCGACACCGGCGTCCCCCTGCTCCAGGACGCCGCCCACGCCCACGGCGCCCGCTGGCGGGGCAAACGCGTCGGGGAACTCGGCACGGTCGCCACGTTCAGCTTCCAGAACGGCAAGCTGATGACGGCAGGCGAGGGCGGCGCCGTCCTGTTCCCCGACACGGACATGTACGAGGCGGCGTTCCTGCGGCACAGTTGCGGGCGGCCCCGCGCCGACCGCCGCTACCTGCACGAGGTCGCCGGCTCCAACCTGCGGCTCAACGAGTTCTCCGCGGCCGTGCTCCGGGCCCAGTTGCGCAGGCTGGAGGGACAGACCGTCACCCGTCAGAAGCGCTGGGCGCAGCTGTCGGCGCTGCTGGCCGCCATCGACGGAGTGGTCCCGCAGCGCGGCGACGAACGGACCGACTTCCCGTCCCACTACATGGCGATGTTCCGGGTGCCCGGCATCGGCGAGGAGCAGCGCAACGCCCTGGTCGACCGGCTCGTCGCGGCGGGCCTGCCGGCGTTCGCGGGCTTCCGCGCGATCTACCGCACCGACGCCTTCTGGGAGGTCTACGCCCCCGAGGAGACCCTGGACGAGATCGCGGCGCGCTGCCCGAACACCGAGGCCATCAGCGAGGACTGCGTGTGGCTGCACCACCGGGTGCTGCTCGCCGGCGAGCAGGACATGCGGCGCACGGCCGAGATCGTCGCGGACGCCGTGGCCGGGGCGGTCGAAGCCGGATGAGCGTGCTGCGGGTGGCCGTCGTCGGGCTCGGCTGGGCGGGGCGGGAGCTGTGGCTGCCCCTGCTGGGCGAGCACGCCGGCTTCGAGGTGGTGGCCGTCGTCGACTCCGAACCGGCCGTCCGCGCCGCGTTCGCCGGGGACACCGCCCGTACGGACGTCCACCCGGCGGCGCGTCCGGCGGTCCACGCGACGGTGGACGCGCTCACCGCCCGGACCGTCGACCTGGCCGTCGTCGCCGTCCCGAACCATCTGCACGCCGAGGTGGCGGCCACCCTGCTCGGCCGGGGCGTCCCCGTCTTCCTGGAGAAGCCGGTCTGCCTGACCCCGGCGGAGGCGGACGTCCTGGCCGCCGCCGAACGCGACGGCGGCGCCACGCTCCTGGCGGGCAGCGCCGCCCCGTACCGCGGCGACGTGACGGCCCTGGCGCGCCTGCTGCCGGAGCTGGGGCGGGTCCGGCACGCCGGCCTGTCCTGGGTCAGGGCGCGCGGCGTCCCCCGGGCGGGCGGCTGGTTCACGCAGCGCAGCAAGGCCGGCGGCGGCGTGCTGTTCGACCTCGGCTGGCACCTGTTCGACACGCTCGCCGCCCTGCTGGGCCCGGCCCGTTTCACCCAGGTCGTCGGCGTGACGTCGGACGACTTCGTCAACGCCGGTGACTGGGGCGCGGCGTGGCGCCGGGACCGGCCCGGCGACGCCGCCGGAGACGTCGAGGACACCGCCCGGGGCTTCCTCGTCCGCGACGACGGCGTCTCCGTCTCCCTGCACGCCGGCTGGGCCTCGCACGAGGCGCGGGACGTGACCCGGGTCAGGATCGTGGGCAGTGCCGGAACCGCCGACCTGAGATGCACCTTCGGCTTCAGCCCCAACCGCCACCCCCACCCGGTGCTGACCCTGACCCGCGAGGGCACCACCACACCGGTCCCGGTGCCCGACGAGCCGATCGGCGGCGAGTACCGGCGGCAACTGGACGGCCTCGCGGCGGCCCTCGCGGACACCCGCAACCGCGGCAGGGCCATCGGCGAGGCCCGCACGACGGTCCGCGTCATCGAGGACTTCTACGCCTCGGCGCGGGCCCGGCCCCACGACGCCCCCCACTCGCGGGCAGCGGGCAGCCGGTAGCGGACGTCGGCCGGCAGCCGGACAGGAGGGAGGAAGGGCGGGGGCGGTCAGCAAGCCACAGGCCCCTCACGGGCCGGACAGTCAGGAAGACCAGTGGAATCACGAGTCTCGACGGAACCAGCGGGCGCACGGGACGGACGGCACGTGACCGCCCCGGCGGCAGGACCACCCGCGGCGGCGACCACGGCGGCGGGGACGGCGACGCTCCCGCCGGTCAGGTGTGCCGTGATCTTCGACCTGGACGGTGTCCTCGTCGACAGCTTCGCGGTGATGAACGAGGCCTTCGACATCGCCTACCGGGAGGTCGTCGGCGCGGGCCCGGCGCCCTTCGAGGAGTACCGGCGGCACCAGGGGCGCTACTTCCCCGACATCATGCGGATCATGGGGCTGCCGCTGGAGATGGAGGAACCGTTCGTCCGCGAGAGCTACCGGCTCGCCCACCGGGTGCCGGTCTTCGAGGGCGTCGTCGAACTGCTGCTCACGCTGCGCGCCCGGGGGTTCGGGCTGGCGGTGGCCACCGGCAAGAGCGGCGAACGGGCCCGCTCCCTGCTCGACACGCTGGGCCTGCTTCCGTTCTTCGCCCACGTGATCGGCTCGGACGAGGTCGCCCGGCCCAAGCCCGCCCCCGACATCGTGGAGCGCGCCCTGGAACTGCTGGGGCGGTCCGCCGAGGAGGCCGTCATGGTCGGTGACGCGCCCACCGACCTCGCCAGTGCCCACGGCGCCGGGGTGGCCTCGGCCGCCGCGCTCTGGGCCGTGCCGGACGACGACCGGGACGACCTGCTCGCCGGCCGGCCGTCCGCCCTGCTGCGCCACCCGGCCGACCTGCTCGCCCTGTGCCCGTCCGTGCCCCGCCGCTGAGGAGCACCGACCGACATGGACCACGCCAGCCACCCGCCCACGGGCCCGGATCCCTGCCTCGGTGTCGACGTCGGAGGCACCAAGGTCGCCCTGCGGGTGGAGGCCGGCACGCGGTGCGTCGCCGAGACCGCGTTCGCCTGGGGGCCCCGCCACAGCGCCGCCCGCGACCTCACCCGACTGGCCCGGCACGTGCGGGAGTTGCGCGAGGGCCTCGGGGTGTCCTTCCGGGCCGTGGGCGTCGCGATGCCCGCCACGGTCGGGCCGGACGGACGGGTCACCGCCTGGCCCAGCCGCCCGGAATGGACCGGCACCGACCTGGGCACGTCCCTGCGCGCCCTGTTCCCAGGGGCGGCCGTCGCATGGGCGGACGACGGCGACCTCGGCGCACTCGCGGAAGCCCGGCTGGCGGACTGCGACGACCTGCTGTACCTGGGCGTGGGCACGGGCGTCGGCGGCGGACTGGTCCTCGGCGGCGAACTGTGCCCCGGGCTCGGGCGCGGCTCCTTCGAGGCCGGGCACATGGTCGTGGAGCTGAGGGGACCGCGGTGCGTCTGCGGACGCCGGGGATGCCTCCAGGCGATCGCCTCCGGCCCGGCCACCCTGCGCCGCGCGAGGCGGCTGCGCGGCGCACCCGTCACCTCCGACGCCCTCCGCGGGGCCTGGTGCGACGAGGAGCCGTGGGCCGTCGCTTCGGTGCACCGGACCTGCCGGGCCCTGGCCGCCGCCGCGGTGAGCGTCCAGGAGTTGCTCCGTCCGCGGCTCGTGCGCATCGGCGGCGGCTTCGCCACCGGCATCCCGGGCTTCGCCGGAGTCGTCCGCGACCACCTCGCGGAGCTGGCCCGCCCCGGCCTGCCCCCGCTCCCGGTCGAGCAGGCCACACTGGGCGGCCTGTCCTCCCTGCGGGGCGCGGTGTCCCTGGCCCGCATGATCGCGAGACCGTAGGACGGGGCCCGCGGAATGGAGCCCGGAGCACGGCACCCGTGGACGGGGCCGGGGGCCAGGGCGGGGGAACGCGCGGAAACGCGGCGAAGTTATCAGGTCGGGGGATGCCCGGCCGTCCCGGCCTTGCCTATGGTCGGCCTGACGTCCGCGACACGGACGGGCCCCCGGCACACCGGCCCGCACACCGCCCCGTACGTCGTCGTACACCACGTCGCACGCCGCCGTCCCCTGCACCGCGTCCCACGTTACCTCGCCGCGTCCCGTACACCGCGCCGTACGTCGTCCTGTGCGCCGGCGGGCCGGAAAGCCGCAGCCCCGCAGCCCCGACACCGAAGGGGGAGACCCATGACCGCCGCCGCCGAGAACCCGGCCGCCCCGATCGATCTGCTCTCGCCGGACCTGACCACCGACCCCTTCGCCCAGTACGCGCGGATGCGCGAACAGGCGCCGATCCTGGCCGGTACGGTCATGGGCTCGTCGATGTGGCTGGTCACCCGCTACGACGACGTGCGCCAGGTGCTCACCGACCCGCGGTTCGTCACGGACGTGGCATCGGTGACCGGAGGCGACCCGGACGCCCAGCACGCCATCCTGAAACAGCTCAACATCCCGTCCGACGTCGTCGACCTCATCGAGAAGGCGATGATGAACCTCGACGGCGCCCCCCACGCCCGGCTGCGCAACCTGGTCTCCCGGGCGTTCACCGCGCGGCGGGTGGCCGAGATGCGCCCCCGGATCGAGGAGATCACCGCGACCCTGCTGGACCGGATGGCCGAGGCCGGACGCGACGGCACGCCGGTCGACCTCGTGAAGGCGTTCTGCTACCCGGTGCCGATCGCCGTCGTCTGCGAACTGGTCGGCATCGACGAGGCCGACCGCCCGCAGTGGCATGAATGGGGGCGCGTGCTGTCCCTGATGGAGGTCGAGCGCCTCCCGGCCATCCTGCGCGAGTGCGCCGACCACGTCTCGGAGGTGATCACCCGCCGGCGGGCCGAGCCGCGCGACGACCTGATCTCCGCCCTGATCCAGGTCCAGGAGGACGACGGCGACCGGCTGTCCGACCGCGAGATGGTCACCCTCGTCTTCACCCTGGTGACCGCCGGACACGAGTCGACGACCTACCTGCTCGGCAACTCCGTGCTCGCCCTCCTCGAAAACCCCGGCCAGCTGGAACTGCTGCGCGCCGACCCGTCCCGCTGGCAGCCGGCCGTGCGCGAGCTGATGCGCCTCGGGCCGTCCCAGTTCGCGCAGCCCCGCTACGCGGCCGAGGACATGGAACTGGGCGGCGTGCGCATCCCCGCGGGCTCGGCGGTCACCCCCCTGCTCCTCGCCGCGAACACCGACCCCCGCAAGTACGAGCACCCCGAGCGGCTGAACGTCTGCCGCGGAGCCGGGAACCACGTCGGGTTCGGCATGGGACCGCACTACTGCCTCGGCGCGCCCCTCGCCTACCTGGAGGCCGAGGTGTCCCTGCGGGCACTGTTCGACCGGTTCCCCGGCCTGTCCCTGGCGGTGCCCCGGGAGGAACTCCCCTGGGCCCTGCGCCCGGGCTTCACCCGGGTCGCCGAGCTCCCGCTGAGCCTGACCACCTGATCACCCTCACGTGCCGCGCCC